>JBLNHB010000096.1:0-3004 GCA_050268805.1 bacterium
TCGAGCAGGTCCTCACACTGCCTGACGGCAAATTCAGTCCCGATCTTCCGCATCTCGTCAGGCTTACCGAGGAGGGGATACATCTTGGCTTTGATCTCATCAGGAACGGTCGTCTTGCAAATCCGCGCAAACCCCTCTATCTTTCTCAGGTCGGTAATCGGCATGATGCCCGGTAAAATAGGGATGGTAATGCCCTCTTTCTCTGCCCTGTCCATGAAATCGTAGAAATACCGATTGTCGAAGAACATCTGGGCAATCCCGAAGTCTGCTCCGGCATTGATCTTCATTTTCGTGTATTCCATATCCTTCGCAAGGCTGGGTGAATCCGGATGACCCTCGGGATAGACGGCAACCGCGATCGAGAAAGCGTCGTATGTCTTTATGAATTCGACGAGGTCTCTTGCATACCTGAATTCACCCTTGCCCGGATCGAAGTCCGGCAGGTCCCTCGGCGGATCTCCCCTGAGGGCAAGGATGTTGTCGATGCCGGTTCCGATAAACTCTGTCAGAAGTGCATCGACGGTCGCCCGTGTCTCACCGATGCAGGTGAGATGGGACATCACCGTGAGGGCTGTCTCTTCCCTGATCCATTTCAGGGTGTTGACTGTTCTCTCACGGGTCGTTCCGCCCGGACCATAGGTAACGGAAACATAGAGCGGGTCATATTTTACGAGGTCCCTGACAGCCCCCATGAATGCTCCTCTCCCTTCCGCTGACTTCGGTGGAAAGAACTCGAACGACACCCCTTTCTTTTTCTTCGCGAGAATCTCCCGGATCTTTATGGTACCTCTCCTTAATAAAGTGTAAGTGAAGAGTGTAAGTGTCAGTGGTGCAATTAACCTACACTTACACTAACCACTTACACTTACACTGTGCTTTTGATGATTATTTCTCCTGTCACATTCATCGGCCGTATCAGGCTGTCAACCACCGGGCAGTGAGCAATGACCCTCTCAGCCAGCTCTCTTACCTGTCCCCTGTCGTCGGGACTTTCGATGTGAAAGACATAGCGGACATTTTTGAACCCCGCCTGAACATCATCGATCATAAAGAGCCCCCTCAGATCGAGGGTCCCCTCGACGTCAACGGAGAGCGCATTGATGGTGAGACCCTCGTGCATGGCGAATTCAAAGAACGCTGCCTCAATGCAGGCGGCGAGGGCTGAGAGGAGCAGCTCGATGGGGTTCGGCGCCTGGTTGTCGCCGCCTGCCGCCTCCGCATAGTCGGACTTGACGAGATGCTCCCTCACCTTCGTCTCGGTATAGAGGTTCCTGATGTGCCGTGATGAAACCTTCGGCTTATAGATTGCGGCTTCCGGTTTCTTTTTGAAGAACTCGATCCTCCGGCTGACGATTTCCTTCAGGTCTCGATGCTTCTCTTTTTCCATAATCGGTCCCCCTTGTCTGACCGTCACTTCTTCTCGGCATCGGCAAGGCCGTATTTCTTGAGCTTGAGGTAGAGCGTCTTTCGGTCTATGCCGAGGACCTGGCTTGTCTTTGACTGGTTGCCGTCTGACTCCCTGAGTATCTTGAGGATGTAATCCTTCTCCATTTCTTCGAGGGAACCCCCGGCGGGCTTTTCCCCAGGCTGATATCCAACAGGGATCGAAAGGTCTTCCGGCCCGATCTCATCGGAATCGCAGAGGATGGCGGCGCGTTCAATCACATTTTCAAGCTCCCGCACATTCCCCGGCCACGGGTATCTGTTCAACGCACCAAGCGCTTCCGGCCTCAACCCCGTGATCTCCTTTGCGAGGTTATCGCTGTACTGTGCGAGGAAATAGTGGGCGAGTTCTTCTATGTCCTCAGGGCGGTCCCGGAGCGGCGGGATCGTGATGTTGATGACATCGAGCCGGTAATAGAGGTCCTCCCGGAATTTCCCCTCTGTGATGAGGGTGCGCAGGTCCCGGTTGGTTGCCGCGATCACCCGCACGTCAACGGTGAGGATCTTGGTGCCTCCCACTCTCCGGAACTCCCCGGAATCGAGGAACCGGAGGAGTTTGACCTGAAGGCCGAGGGGCATTTCGCCGATTTCATCAAGAAAGAGCGTGCCTTTGTCGGCAATCTCGACGATGCCGTTTTTCGTCTCGAAGGCGCTGGTAAATGCGCCTTTCTCATGGCCGAAGAGTTCGGATTCAATGATGTTCTCAGAGAATGTGGCGCAATTGAGCGCAATGAGGGGATGCGCATTCCTCCTGCTGTGGTGCCAGATGGTATTTGCCACGAGCTCTTTGCCGGTGCCGCTCTCACCCTGAATCAAGATCGGGGAGTCGGTAGGGGCGATCTTCTGGATGAGGGAAAGGATCTCTTTCATTCGTCTGCTTTTCGAGATAAACCTGACAGGGGTTTCCTTCCTGACGAGCTCCTGCTCGAGGAGCCGGCTCTTCATGCTCACCCTGCTGAACTCATAGGCCCTGTTGATGATGATGACGAGCTCATCGAGCTTGTACGGCTTGGTGAGATAGTCGAAGGCGCCGTGCTTCATCGCTTCGACAGCGGTCTCGACAGTCGCCCCCCCGGTCAGGACGATGATTGCAGGCGATGCCGGGTCGGCCTTGAGTTTCTTCATGAAGGTGATCCCGTCCATGCCCGGCATCATGATATCGAGGAGGATCACATCAAAGGTCTGCTCCTTGAGGATGTCAAGGGCTGTTTTGCCTTCAGCAGCTGTTTCGACGAGAAATTTCTTCCGCGCCAGTTCTTTTTTGAGGAGTCTCCGGAAGGGCTCCTCATCGTCCACGACAAGGACCCGTATCATTGATGTCCCTTGGGCGGGAGCTGAATGATGAACGTCGTCCCCTTGCCCGGTCCACTTTCCGCCCTGATACTGCCTTCGTGCTCTGCCACGATCTTGTGGCAGATGGCGAGACCGAGGCCGGTCCCTTCGCCGATCGGTTTCGTCGTGAAGAAGGGATCAAAGATTTTTTCGATGAGCGCGGGGTGGATCCCGGTCCCCGTGTCGGTTATCGAGACCTTGATGTTTCCCTGCAGGGCCTCATCGCGTG
>JBLNHB010000097.1:0-6356 GCA_050268805.1 bacterium
AAGAGAACTGCTCAAAAAGGTATTTTCAGAAGATGCCTTTTACCACGATCCCTGCCATCTGGCCTATGGATTGGCTGTTTCCCAGGAGCCGCGGGATATCCTTGAACGGTGCGGCATACGGGTGGTTAACAGGACATCCGGCGCGTGCTGCGGGTTTGGCGGAACATACAGCATCCGGTTTAGGGAGGAGTCACTCCGGTTTGCCCAAGCGCGCTGGAGGGGGATCGAAGCGTCTGGGGCGAAGGCGGTGTTCACTGCATGTCCCGGGTGCATGCTCCAGCTCCAGAAAGGATCGCACGGTGTTCCTGTTCACCATATCATCGAGGCAATCGAGAAGGCCCTGGCATAGGTTTTTTGGTATAATGGAATAACAGAGGAGGGTTACTATGCCCATTTATGAATATACGTGCAATCGCTGCAGGAAGGATTTTGAGAAACTGGTTTTCGGCAATCAGAAGGTCACATGTCCGGAGTGCAGTTCCGCGAACATCAAGAAGAAACTCTCCCGATTCGGGATGGGGGGCGTCGAAAAACCGTTTGCGGGCAGCTCCTTGGGGTGCACGAGCTGCAGCAAAGGTTCATGCTCAAGCTGCGGTTGAGATTGTTTTGCCTCTTCCAATCCCCAACCACGAATCCCCAATCCCGGCTTTACTGAAAGGGATTATCCCGGAGGATGGTATCAGCCTTTAGGGGGTCGCCCTTCAAAATGAATACTCCCATCCCGGAATCTTCTGTTGCTTGTACCGTGGTGAGGGCTTTTCTCTTCCACGCAACATAGAGATGGACTGTCCCATCCTGCTCGATGTCAACCCACCGCATGGTGAAATCGAGTTTTACGCTTTTGTACTTTTCTCTCTGAAGGGAAAGGTCATTCGAGAGGGTCTCGGAGCAGAGGGTTCTTAATTTTCTCAGGTCTTGTGCTGTATATGCGTCCCGTATCTCGAGCGAAAGGGCGAAAGCCTTTTCCGCAATGATCGTTTCGGGGGTCGGTTCCTTTTTCTCACCGGTGGCGCAGCCGATGAGGAAGAACAGAAACGCCGCGAGGATGATCAGGGGTGGGCAGTATCCCGGTTTCATCATTCCATGATACACCAGGCGGCTCATTTTTTGTAAGGGATTATGATAAGCTATTTTCATGCAGCAGGATAAGGAACAGCTGCCGCTCGACGCAAAACTCCTGAGCCTCGCCATCATCGAACTCAACATCTCACGGCGGAATGTCGCCGTCTATCCGATCAACCACCCGTCGATCAAGCAGTCCATCGACCGGGCATACAAGCACCTCCAGAGTCTCTTTGAGCTGAGGAATGAGATAACCCTCGCCATCGCCAAAGACACCCTTGTCATCGATGAATATTTTCTCGACAAGAGAAATCCTGTCTACGCTGAATTTGCCCTGACTCTCCATAAAATCGGCATCGTGTCGATCACCTTCATAGCGGGCATCAGTGAGGATGAGATCATACGCTTTCATCAGATCCTGGTGGCGGACCCGGAGGTGATCAAGGGCAAGGGAGGGGTCATCCCGGCCATGCAGGAAATGGGGATCACCCATATCCGGCCCGCGCTCGTTGATTATGGAGCGTTCCATTTTGTCGAGGGCAAGAAAGAACATGCCGAGCAGGAATTCAACATATGGGAGAATTATGTGTACGGCCTCCTCGAGAACAAGCTCCTGTCCGCGGAAGATGCGGAAAGAATACGTGGCATCCCTCCCGAGGTCTTTGCTCAAATCATCAACAAGACGGTGTCCGAGGCCGCGGACGAAGCGACCTATGACAAGGTGATTACGACCTATCTGAAGACGTCCTCAGAGGACAAGAGGCTGAAGAAAGGGTCTTTGGGCAATCTCGCTGCCTTCATCGAGGGACTGAAACCCTCACTCAAGAAGCAGTTCCTTTCAGGAGCGTTCAGGAACATTGCTCCTGACCCGGTTCTCGCCCAGAGAATTTCCCAGGAACTCTCGACGGACCAGCTCATGGCGATGCTCACCGACATCAATGAGCGTGATGAGGTCATTCCCGAAACGCTCAGGAACCTCCTCGAAAAATTCTCGAAAATAAAGCAGGAGAGCATAACGATCGACAGCCGGCTCCTCTCGTCCGGGGATTCTGTCATCGACGACATCCAGATGACCCCGGAAGTCCTGAAGCTGTTCGAAAAAGACCGGTTCCAGGATTCCGTCACCGACACCTATAAGCAGGAGCTCCAGAAGATCCTGTCTGCGGAGGTCAGCGGCGGGCAGGCGCGTATTGCCGGCGAATTGATCGCAGAATCCAACGATGAGAGCATCGAGCGTTATCTGACGGATGTGCTCATTGAACTCCTCGGGCATGAGGCGCTCCTGACCGAAGAAGAGTCCCTGAAAGTTGCCGAACGGTTCATCGAAAATATCACCATCTTTCTCCAGACGGGTCAGTTTGATGAGCTCGTCTCGATCTACGATGCCATGGGGGGCAAAGCGATCCAGGACCGGTACCAGAACATCGCCAATACCATCCTCGCGCATATGGCAGCAGAGGAGTTCATCCAGGCCCTTCTGTCCTATTACCGGTTCTGGGGCAGGAAGAACAGACGGGACGTCATCGAGTTCAGCAAACGGCTCAAGAGCCGTCTCATCAAGCCGATCATCACCGCCCTCATGGATGAGGAGGATGCCGCGCTGCGGAGTTTTTACCTGTCCGTGCTTTCGGAATTCGGACAGGATGTTGTTCCCCAGGCCCTGGAGCATTTGTCAGACGCGCAGTGGTTCGTGCGGAGAAATATGCTCATTCTGCTCAGGGAGTGTGGAAACCGGACCGTTCTCAAGAACGTAAAACCATTTTGCGAGGACAGGGACCTGCGGATCGCGATCGAGGCGATGAAGGCCTATCTCCATTTCAATGATAACGATGTCCTGAGGTATCTTAAACAGCATCTCCTGTCGAGCGACATCGAGATCCGGGACCAGATCATCAAGCTCATCGGGGCTTACCGGGTAAAGTTGCTCGTCCCTGACCTCATAAAACTGCTTCTGAAGAAGGATATCATGGGCGGTGATTTTCATCTTAAGATCCCGATCATCAAGGCGCTCGGCGATATCGGCGATGAGCGGGCGCTCCGGTATCTCCTCGATATCTGCAAGACAAAGAGCCTTCTCTATAAAGGGAGCCTGGACCTGCTCAAGATAGAGATCTACAAGACCCTCAGGAACTACCCTGCTCCGGCGATCCAGCCGTTGCTCCAGGAAGGACTGAACTCAAAGAATGAGGAGATCATCACGCTCTGCAGGCGATTGACGGAGAGGAAAGAGAAGGATGGCGGCGAATAAGAAAGTTGAGCTTATCGTGAACCTGGTAACGGCGATCTCCAACTGCGCCCTCTACTCCGTCGGCCATCCGATCGTTCGGTCCCTCGCCGAGAAGAGCGCATCCCTGCTGAAGGATTTGATGGGGGAGAACGACTCCTACGGGATCATGGTGATCGCCAATGAGCTGGTATTCGACCAGGAGCCGCTGAGGGACAAATCGCTCCACATTGCAACGTTCGTCAAGAAAATCAGGAAGAAGGGGGTCACCAAACTCACCTTTAAGAAAGAGGTGCCGGCAGGAGAAATTGTCAAGCTCATCAATGATATCGCAGACCCTGCGGCGGTAGTTTCCCAGTATCCCCATATCAGCACAGGGCTGGTCGAGGTCAGAATCGGTGATGCCAATCTCAAGGGGATATCAGCGGATGAGCTTGCGGCATTTCAGGACGAGCAGATGGGCAAGGTGAAGGGCGTTTTCAGCGGGGTCAGCAGGTTCAAGCAACTCGATATCGCAGGACTTGAGGATATCATCATCAACTTCGTTACCGTGATGCACCGGGAGGCGAATATCCTCAGCATCATGACCCCGGTCCGTTCGTACAGTGAATTTACCTATACCCATGCAACCAATGTCGCTGTCCTCTCCTTGTTCCAGGCAGAGGCGCTCGGAATGAAGGGGGATTATCTCCATGAGATCGGTATTGCCGCTCTGCTCCATGATGTGGGCAAGATGTTCATAGCGACAGAGATCCTCGAGAAAAAAGGGAAACTTGATCAGAACGAATGGGAAGAGATGAAAAAACACACGGTCTACGGAGCAAAGTACCTCATCGGGATCGACGGGGCGCCGAAAATTGCGGTCCCCGCAGCGCTCGAGCACCACATGGGGTATGACGGTTCCGGATATCCGGAAACGAATTTCCTGAAGAGGAAGCAGCACCTCTGCAGCCAGATTATCGCCGTGTCCGATTGCTATGACGCCCTGAGGGCAAAGAGGCCGTACAAGAAGGACTATGAGATCGTCGACATCCTCGCTATCCTGAGACAGGGCGCCGGGGAGAAGAAATATAATCCCGTCCTGGTCGACCATTTTATCAGAAACCTCACGAAAACCATATCATTCCGGGAAGAATCAAAAGGGTAAAGCAGCGGATGTCTGTTTTTTTTCTTTTCCCTGCCTGTGGTAATATAAATGTACCAATCGGTGGTCAGGAAGTGGCTCGAACAATGAGCATTGATGCCCATGGAGCATAACAGAGCGGGGACGACCCCGCTGATCTTTACCCCCCGTGAAGAATGCGGGGTCTTCGGTATTTACGGCCACCCGGAAGCAGCAAACCTCGTCTACCTCGGCCTCCATGCCCTCCAGCACAGAGGACAGGAAGGGGCAGGGATCTGTACAGCGGACGGCAGCCAGCTCCACATCGAAAAATCGATGGGCCTCGTTGCCGACATATTCAACGAACGGAGACTGAAGCGCCTCCCCGGTCATGCGGCGATCGGTCACAACCGCTACTCCACTGCGGGAGTGAGCGCCCTCAAAAACGTGCAGCCCATTGTCGTCAATTTCTCCCTGGGATCGATGGCCATCGCCCACAACGGAAACCTCGTGAACGCGGAAGAGCTGAGGACGAGCCTCGAACAGGAGGGGGCGATATTCCAGTCGACCTCGGACAGCGAAGTGATCGTTCATCTCACAGCCCACGCAAAGAGGGAGAACATCCATGAGAGGATCATCGAGGCCCTGAGCCGGGTGCGGGGAGCATACAGCCTTCTCATCCTGCTGGAGAAAGAACTCATCGCGGTCAGGGACCCCTTCGGGGTTAGACCCCTCTGCCTCGGTGAATTCGACGGCTCCTATGTCGTGGCATCCGAAACCTGCTCCTTCGACCTCATCGGTGCAACATACCTAAGGGACATCAATCCGGGAGAGATGGTTGTTATCAGTGAACGGGGAATCGAGTCCATACAGGCCTTTCACAGCCCGAAAAAGGCATTCTGCGTTTTCGAGTTTATCTATTTTGCCCGGCCGGACAGCTACATATTCGACGGGATCAGCGTGAACCAGATCCGGAAGTCACTCGGGAGGCAGCTCGCGCGGGAATCTTCCGTGGATGCGGACCTTGTCATCCCGGTCCCCGATTCAGGGATGCCGGCCGCGATCGGATTTTCCGAGGAGAGCGGCGTCCGGTTCGATCTCGGGCTCATCAGGAGCCATTATGTGGGCAGGACATTCATCGAGCCGAAGCAGAACATACGCCACTTCGGCGTGAAGCTGAAGCTGAATCCGGTCCGGTCTCTTCTCGAGGGCAAGCGGGTGGTCGTTGTCGACGATTCGATTGTCCGGGGCACGACATCCAAGAAGATCGTCAAGATGGTCAGGGAAGGGGGAAGGGCCAGGGAAGTTCACATGAGGATCAGCTCGCCAAGGACCATCGGCCCGTGCTTTTACGGGATCGATACCCCGACGAGGCAGGAGCTCATCGCGGCGAGCCATGTGACCGAGGAGATCAAAAAGCACATTACCGCCGACAGCCTCGCCTATCTCTCCCTCGAAGGGTTGAAGAGCGTGCTTCCGAATCCCGATGATTACTGCTATGCCTGCTTTACCAATGCCTATCCCATCCGGTTTCACCGGGAGAAGCGGGAACAGATGGAGCTCTTCACCGCCTGAAATCTCTATGGGTACGTCTTACGGTTACGCAGCCCGTATCGTCAGATGTCTTTCGGTAGCGGTAAAAACAAGACCACGAACGACGTAACCGTTGGACGAAACGGGCGTCGTTGCCGTTGCCGACCTTGGTTCCGGCGTTTTTCAAAGAGGGGACAAAGAGAATATCCAGGAGAAAGTCTGAAGATCTCAGGAGGCTGATCCATGCTTACCAAGGTTTTGAGAGAGATATACAGGACGAACCTTGCAGTGAAAAGGAACGAGCGCGCTCTCGTATTCACCGACCTGCCTGCGCGAGGCGAACGACTCGATGAGCAGGAGAGAGCAAAGTGGGAACGGCTGAAGGACATCGCGATGCTCGCCGAGGAAACGGGACGGGGATTCGCGCGGGACGTT
>JBLNHB010000098.1:0-12776 GCA_050268805.1 bacterium
GGAGCTCTTTGTCGGTATGCGGGAGGAACTCATGGAGGGGCGGGTCGAGGAGCCTGACAGTAACGGGCAAGCCTTCCATGGCCTTAAAGATACCAAGGAAGTCGCTCTTCTGAAAGGGGAGAAGCTTTGCGAGAGCCCTCTTCCTGCCCTCTACCGTTTCGGAGAGGATCATCTCCCTCACTGCCTTGATCCTGTCCGGGCCGAAGAACATATGCTCGGTCCTGCAGAGGCCGATCCCTTCGGCGCCGAAAGCGCGCGCGATCGTCGCGTCATTCGGTGCATCCGCGTTGGTCCTCACCTTGAGCTTCCTCACCTGGTCAGCCCATTTCATGAGCTCTTTGTACCACGGGTTGCGCTCGGGGTCTGCAGGAAGAAGATCGAGCTTGCCCTCATAGACACGACCCTTTGTGCCGTTCAGGGTGATCCAGTCTCCTTCCCGGAGCACTCTTCCATTCACGTTGATCTCTTTCTTGAGAAGGTCGATGCTCAGCGCAGAACATCCCACGATGCAGCACTTTCCCCAGCCTCTCGCTACCAGAGCGGCATGGCTCGTCATGCCCCCTTTTGCCGTCAGGATGGCCTGGGCCGCATGCATGCCGTGCACGTCCTCAGGTGATGTCTCATTCCTGACGAGGATCACCTTTTCACCCCTCTTAGCCCATGACTCCGCATCATCGGCGGTGAACACCACCTTGCCGACCGCGCCGCCGGGACCCGCGGGAAGACCTTTTGCAAGCTCGACCGCTTTTTTCTCGGCAACAGGAGCAACACTCGGATGGAGAAGCTCATCTATCTGCTCGGGCTTGACCCGCATAATTGCGGTTTCCTTGTTGATGAGCCTTTCTTTCCCCATCTCAACAGCCATCCTGATCGCCGCCTGGCCGTTCCTCTTTCCCGTCCTCGTCTGGAGCATCCAGAGCCTGCCGTCCTCGATGGTAAACTCGATGTCCTGCATGTCGGTATAGTGCTTCTCGAGTTTCCTCTCGATGGCAAAGAGCTGCCTATAAACATCAGGCATCTTCTCCTCGAGAGAAGAAAGATGCATGGTGTCCTCGGTTTTTCCCGCCTTGTTCACCGGATTGGGAGTCCTGATGCCTGCGACGACGTCCTCACCCTGGGCATTCGGGAGCCATTCGCCGAAGAACATATTCTCGCCGGTAGCAGGATTGCGGGTGAAGGCAACGCCTGTCGCGGAGTTGTCACCGGTATTCCCGAAGACCATGGACTGGACATTGACCGCTGTTCCCCAGTCATCGGGGATCTTTTCGATTTTCCGGTAGGAAATGGCGCGCTTGCCCATCCATGACTGGAACACCGCGCCGATGCCGCCCCAGAGCTGCTCGTTGTGGTCATCGGGGAATTCCCTTTTCAATGTATGCTTGATGATGACTTTGAACTCATCGCAGAGCATCTTCAGATCGTCGAGGGAGAGGTCGGTATCGTGCCTGTATCCTTTTGTCTTTTTCACGCCTTCCATGGCATGTTCGAGCTTCTGGCGGATTCCGTGGCCGTCGCGAGCCTCAATGCCCGCGGCCTTCTCCATGACAACATCGGAATACATCATGAGCAGGCGGCGGTAGGCATCATAGACAAAACGGGGATTGTTCGTTCTCTTGATCATCCCGGGGATGGTCTTTGTGGTAAGTCCGACATTGAGAACGGTCTCCATCATGCCGGGCATGGAACTCCGCGCTCCTGAGCGGACGGAGACGAGCAGGGGATTGACGGCATCGCCGAATTTCCTCCCCATGATCTTTTCGACTCTTGCGAGCGCTGCTTCAACCTGCTTCTTCAACTCCGACGGATATTTCTTGTTGTTCTTGTAATATTCCGTGCACATCTCTGTGGTAATGGTGAATCCCGGTGGGACCGGGATCTCGAGGTTGGTCATCTCCGCCAGGTTGGCTCCCTTGCCGCCCAGCAGGTTCTTCATGTCAGCCTTTCCGTCCGCCTTGCCTGCCCCGAAGAAATACACATACTTTTTCGCCATATATTGGTCCTCCCCAAAAATTGTGGTTACTGCTTATGAATGGAAAAATAGCTTACCCTAAAAGAATTCAAAATGGCAACATCCCGAAAAATGAATCAAGGTAACAGCATCATAGGAAAACAGACAGGTGAAGAGACGCTCCAAATATGTGAAACCGCGCTTCTCAATCCAGCGAAATAACTAATGTATAACTTTATGTTCTACCATATAACACATTGATATTATATAATTCACTTCCTAACTCATTCGTCATCTGCGCGGAGAGCACTCTCCACTTCCAGTTCCCATCAGAAACTGACGGATAGTTCATTCTCGCTTCCTCCCCTAATCCCAGCAGGTCCTGCATGGGGATGATTATGATGCCCGCCACCGACATCATCAGAAGACGTATCAGCTCTCGGTGGATATCACTCTCCGGAATCTCCCGGCCGAGATACGCAAAGAGGCGCTTCCTGTCATCCTCATTCATTTCTTTTCTGAACCAGCCCTTGATCGTGTTGTTATCATGCGTACCGGTATAGGCAACGCAATTTCTGATAAGATTATGCGGCGCATAGGGATTAACCGGGAGGGTCCTATCGAAAGCAAAGAGAAGAACCCTCATACCGGGCAAGCCGAACAGCTGCATAATCTCCCGCACGTCGGGCGTTATGACACCGAGGTCCTCGGCAATGATGGGAAGCTGGGGAAAATGCGTGAACAGCGTCTTGAAAAAATCTTTCACCGGAGCTTCAACCCATTTTCCATGGAGAGCGGTCTTTTCCCTCGCACTCACTTCCCAGTAGGCGACAAACCCCCTGAAGTGGTCGACCCGGAATATATTGAACAAGGTAAGGTTGTGCTCGAAGCGCCGTATCCACCAGGAATATTTTTTTTCCTTGAGAACATCCCAGTTGTAGACCGGCGTCCCCCAGAGCTGGCCGGTCTCGCTGAAATAATCCGGCGGCACCCCTGAAACGAATAATGGCCCTTTCTCTTCATCCAGCTTAAAGAGTTCGGGATTGCCCCAGACATCGGAGCAGTCATGGCCTACGTACACCGGTATGTCGCCGATGACCTGGATGTTTTTGTCGTTACAGTATTTCTTGAGAGCGAGCCATTGATCGAAGAAGAGAAACTGATGGAACTTCTCCCTGAGAATCTGCTCCGATAATCTTCCTCTCCATTCTTCCATGGCCTCTTTCTTTCTATCCCGGAGGTCTTCAGGCCAGCCTGTCCAGGCAGCGCCGTGGAAGTTGTCCTTCAAGGCCGTAAAAAAAGCATAGTCATTGATCCAGGAAGCGTTCTTATCGCAGAACAATGCAAATGCTTCATCCTTCGGCAGCGCCTGTTTGTGCGAATCAAAGGCCCTCCGAAGAATATGCATTTTGAACTCAGAAACAGCACCATAATCAACCGAATCAACGGGGAACTCTGGTCGGTCCTCGATATCTCTTGCACTCAAAAATCCTTTGTCGACCAGTAGGTCAGGGCTGATGAGAAGAGGGTTCCCGGCGAATGCCGAGAAACTGCTGTAGGGTGAATTTCCGAGCGAGGATGCCGTCGGATTGAGCGGCAATATCTGCCAGAACGAAAAGCCGGCTTCAGAGAGGAAATCAGCAAAACGATAGGCCCCGGGCCCCATGTCACCGACGCCATAGGGCGAGGGAAGAGATGTTATATGGAGGAGTACCCCGCTTCCCCTGCTTCTAAACATGCTTATTCCCTGTGCGGCCAGTCAAAGTTTCAGTACAAAACGATACCATAATAGTACCACAGGTTTTCCAAGAGTGCCAAAGCTTCATTTCTCAAGATCAGAGAATCTTCCGGGTCCTACCGCCCTTCCGATATATTTCTGATGGTAGCGGATATACAGAAGGGATGCGATCAGGCATATGGCAGCTGATAACCTCAGGGCATTCATCGTCCCCATCCGGTGAGCGGCAGACCCGACAATGAAATTACCGAACGGAGCCATCCCAAGGAACACGAGAATATAGACGCTCATGACCCGTCCCCTAAGATTGTCGGGAACCGTTTGCTGAATGAAATTGTTCGAAATGGCGAAGAAGCTGATGAAACCAAGTCCGGAAAAAAAGAGGAACGCGAGCGAGAGAATTTCCCTGCGAGAGTAGGTGAGTAAGAAGATCGCGGCTGTGGCGCCGACCATCGAGATTGATGTGAGCAGAAATCTTCTCCGTATGTTCCCCCGGAAGGCGATAATCATTGCCGCCATAAGCGCACCCACGCCCGCAGCGCCCGCGAGCCTCCCGAGCCCGCTTGCGCCGGTGCGGAGCACATCTTTAGCGATGACAGGCAAGAAATTGCTGTAGGGAAGACCGAAGAGACTGATAACGGCGATAACGAGAAAGAGAGAGAGAATCCTTTTCTCATGCTTGATGTAGGAGAGTCCGTTCATCAATTCTTTGATGATCGATGTCCGGCCGGACACCTTTACAACACCCCTTTCCTTGACCATGAGAAGCACCAGGATGACAGGAATGTAGCTCACCGCGTTCAGGTAAAAACAGGAGGCGATGCTGAACTTTGCGATGAGGACTCCCGCCAGCACGGGACCGATGACCCGGGCGCTGTTAAAGGCGGCGGAGTTCAGGGCGATTGCGTTCAAGAGGTTGCCTTTTCCCACAAGCTCGACAATGTACGACTGCCTGGCAGGCGTATCAAAGGCGTTGAGAGTGCCGATAAGAAAAACGAGTACAAAGAGCTGCCACAGTTCTATATTCCTGATCCCTGAAAGTATTCCGAGCGTGAAGGCAGGCATGATGAAGAGGGCCTGTGTCAGGATAATGATATTTTTTTTCGGATACCGGTCAGCGGTAATTCCGCCGATGAGGGTAAAGAGCACAATCGGAGCAGACATGACCGCCATGGTGAGACCGAGATAAAAAGGAGACCGCGTGGCAGAATAGACGAGCCAGCCGATGGCGACCTGCTGCATCCAGGTGCCGGAGAGAGAGATGATCTGGGAAAGCCAGAAGAGCCTGAAATCCCTCACCCTCAGCGCTGAAAACTTGATTTCCTGTTCCATACCCTCCCTCAGAATACCTGTGTGCTTATCGTCATTCCGGGTCGTACCCTGAATCCAATGCCGCCCCTTCACTTCTCCTCACCTGATGAGAGGGACACAGAGGGGTACATTGCCGCTTTCGCGGGAATGCCGGCCCTAAAGCATAGGACACCACCGGAAATATGACAATTTAAATCCATACATTATAAAATAATCACGTCGGGGCGGGATATGGATATCTTTGCGAAGATCGCAGAACGGAAAATACAGGAAGCACTCGACAACGGCGAGTTCGATGATCTGCCGAACGCCGGCAAACCGCTCAGGTTCGATGATGACAGCCACGTGCCGGAAGATCTGAGGATGGCGTATCGCGTTTTGAAAAATTCCGGCTGTGTTCCTCCTGAGCTCGATCTCAGGAATGAGATCATTTCATTGAAGGAGATGATCCTGGGAATCGATGACGACAGGGAGAGGCTTAATAAGATACGGGAACTGAACTTCAAACTCCTCAGGATCAACGAGCTCCGCAAGAAGCCGTTCAACTTCGAAGATTTTCCGGAATATGAGGAGAAGGTATACAGGAAATTTTTATGATATGCCAAGACTGCGGCTACTTGCTTCCCAGGGCATGGGAGAGTCAAAATAAGATATAAAGAGTCCTCTATTGCAGTTAAGGAGGTGTACCATGACGATACCTACTGAACCTATCGGAAGCATTCCAAGACCCAAGGTGCTTATCGAAGGAATACGGGCGTTCAAAACAGGCCTGATCTCCCAAAAGAACCTGGATGCGCTGTGTCACGAAGCCGTCCGCGAGACCATTGGTCGCTTCGAAGCCGCAGGCTCGCCGGTCATCACCGACGGGGAACAGTGCAAGCCCAGTTTTGCAACCTATCCCATCGATGGGCTTGAGAACATCGCTCCGGACGGCGTCACAATTCCCTTTGCTGACGGCCACGTGCGCAAGTTGCCCAGATTAATAGCCGGGCCCTTCCGTTATAAGACATACGCAGATGAATACCTGAAAGCGGCGAAGAGGTATGCCCGCGTTCCCGTAAAGCAGGCGGTCATCTCGGCATCGGCACTGAGCCTCCTGTACCCGCAAAATGGCATTGAGGGATATTCGAGAGACGCGTTTATCGGTGACCTCCTCCGCGAGAATGAAGCCGACATTCGCCGTTGCCTGGAGAAAGGCGCCTACAACGTCCAGATCGACTTTACCGAGGGAAGGCTTTCGGTCAAACTCGACCCATCAAGGGAACTTCTGAAAAGCTTCATCGATCTGAACAATCGGGTGCTGGAGCGCTTTTCTTCAGAGGAGAGAATGAGAATCGGTGTTCACACCTGCCCGGGCGGCGACCGCGACTCGACCCACAGCGCTGATGTGGACTATGCAGAGCTCCTGCCGGGTCTGTTCGAACTCAAGGCAACAAATTTCTACATCCAGCTCGCCAGCGAGGTCGACCGCCCGAGAGTTCTGGGCCTGATAAAGGAACTGGTGAGGCCCGATCAAAGAATTTTTGTCGGTGTAATCGATCCACTCAATCCCCGGGTGGAAACTCCGGAAGAAGTAAGGGACCGTGTCCTTGAGGCGGCGCAATACATCCCGGTGAACCAACTCGGAACAACCGACGACTGCGGTTTTTCTCCATTCAGCGATGATACGTCGACGACCCGGGAAACAGCTTTTAAAAAGATCCGCTCCCGTGTGGCCGGCACTGCGCTTGCTGCCGAAGCGCTGGGGGTCTCCTATTCCGCGGCAGCATGAGCTACCGAAGAAGTTTCTCTATGTTCCTCATGCTTTCTCGTCGCGACATTTTTGTGCTGTCATACCTGAGCCTGAATCCAGACCCCTTTTCTTCTCCCTCCGGAGATCGAATTCAGGAATGAGATCATTTCATTGAAGGAGATGATCCTGGGAATCGATGACTGTGAGGAGAGGCTGAAAAAGATATGGGAACTGAATTTCAAACTCCTCAGGCTCAACGAGCTGCGGAAGAAGCCGTTCAATCTCGAAGATTTTGCACATAATCTATTTCACCAAAAACACCTAAGGGAGAGATATATTGGGAGACATTTTCAGTCTTAAAGCGGCATTCATATCCCAGGCGCGTCATTACGTCATCGATCACTATCATTTTATCTGCCGTCCTTGGGTCTCGGCAAAACACACATCCTTGCTGAAATGAGTAAAGATACAAACAATCTTCTCAATTTCCAAGACCCCCCTTCTCATTTTCTTACATGGTATAGGAATTAAAACAATTAATCAACGAAGGGGGGAGGGAATCACTTTAATATATTCAATCGTGATAATGAATAATTCACCCTCTTCTCTCTCAACGAATCGATAAAAATCGCAGTCCATGCAATCTTTATACTTTTTCGCGAAGGTACCCTGTATTTCTCCTCCGCACATGGTACCGACGACTAGCCAGCACACCCTCCCGGCATTCTTTCCGCCATGGATACTGTTGAGCTTTTTGTATGTTGCTGCCGGACAAACGCCAAGTTCACCGACGTTCTTTCCACCCGGCCCCCTCCCGCATCCCTTAAATTCCCAGCAGTTTCGTTTCACCATGCACATCGCCTTCCCCGAATATTCCGTGCATGATAGTTATATCGGACTGAATAGGTGAGAAACTTGAGGACGCGAGCTGTACTTCCCCATGCGCTAGTCACTCCGGTCAACTACTGGCGGAGAGGGGGGGATTCGAACCCCCGGTGGGGTTGCCCCCACAACGGTTTTCGAGACCGCCGCCTTCAACCACTCAGCCACCTCTCCATCTGATCTTTCAACCAATCCCGGAATGCACCGGTCCCTTTTCCGTACCTCACTGCAGGTTTCTCATTCCGGGGTTTCGGGGTTTTATTGTATATGAAAAGAAATACTTTTTTCCGATCCTGTCACCGTCTGCAGTCGAAGGTATGCGAACCCGGCGCACTGCCCATTTCATCAATTCTCAAGAGCACGACACCTCCCATTCTCTCTGTTGAAATGCGAAGGGGGATCTTCTGAGTATCCAGAGGATCTCCATGGTTCAGGATCGCGGGCGTGTTCAAGAAGCTTTTCCCTGTTTCAAATGTCTTCATAACGGTCCTCCGTATCACACAGCCGGAGCAGTGGACCGTGTTGCCGCAACCTTCCGGCAGACGGGCATAGGCACACTCGAACACAATGCCGCCCGCCCTATCTTCGATCTCGGTCAATTCTTTACCGAGCGCTTTGCGTGCCTCTGCATTGGCGGTCTTGATCCATCCACCGGAATTGACGACGAGTACGGGCGCTCTGAGGCTATCAAGGAATCGCAGGAGTTCTTCACCCATCTGAAAGAAAAGATTATCAGCGCAACTCTGGCAAATTCCATGGCTGACGGAATCATCAGGCCGCGAACCGGGATCTTCTGCGGAGAGTTCTTTCCGGCACCAGGCGCATACATGTCTCATGGTACTGTCCTCGACTTCATAGGAAATATGTGTTCACAGAACACCTTCAATCATATCGGACGCGCGGAACGAAAACTACATTGATTCAGCGAGAGGCATTGTAGATCCAAATCTCCTTTGGATTGTTGACAGTGGGACCGTACTTCCAGCTGGTTCTCCCGGTCTTCTTATGAATAAGAATTCCCTCATCGAGAGGCCTGTCGGAACGTCCGTACACGATCCGTTCCCATCGGTCCCCCACGTCTATCAGTTTGCCGGGAGCTCCAAAACCCGAGAAGGTGTATCGCTTATAATAATTGTCTGAAATGATCATTGCCTCTTCAAAGCTGATTCCATCTGTTGCATTCACGGTAGCGAGAGCATCACGCAGGTCCTTGCCACGGAGGACTGTGGAGCAGCCCGCTACGATAATGAAGAAAACAATTGCCAGGATAGTATGCAAAGTGCCCTGTCTCATAGTGTTGCATCCCATTTGAAGGCTGCACCATTATACCAAGTTTTGAAAAATTTGAGGATCGCATAAAAATTCTCATGAGAAACAATACCGCGGTGGTTTGAAGGAGAGGCAAGATTGTTTTGACGGAAAGCACCGAAGGCCTTTTGACCCGTTGTCGGTGTTCCCCTCCCCGACTCCGACAACGGGTCTTCAGACGGGACAGCTATTCTTCTACTCCTTTGGGGTAAGTTGTGTAACCAGGTTCATATTCGCTCTGCTCCGGTCCTGCGACCTTCCGCGCTTTCCCGGCTGTTGCTATCCTGCCTGGTCTGCCCAGAAGCCCCCTCAGGTATGCGATCAGGTATACAGCCATAACTCCAAAGCCGAGCACGACCCTGAGTTCATCAGATGTACAGGCATCGTAGAGACCTGTGAATTTAAACACCGCAAGCCCGATCAAGACGCTTGCAACTCCCCCGACTATTTCCGGAATCCTACCCATCGTCGTTCCTCCTTCTTTTTGCAACCCCTGAAGCGGAATCGCCGCTACTCAATGTCCATTCCAGATTGTTAGATACTTTCAAAGAATGGACTCCCTTTCTCCTGGCCCCATTATCACAGGAAAGACGGAGAGGGTAAAGGTAAAATTCACACAGGAGGAATAGGGAAATAACCCGGATTATGCACACAGACGAGCGGGTGTGGCGATAAAATTTTTTGCATCGATACCATACTGTAAGCTCGCAATCAAGAGTAGCCAGACACCGCGCGATCTATTTATGACGGAACCTGAAAGAGTCAGAAAAAAATTTATCGATTTCAAAAAAGTTTGGAGCCATGCCCGCTCATGAATGAATAATAGAGGCTAAACTCCTCCGTATTTTTTCCAAAGGCAGCGCTCTTGAACCCTAATTGAATAAAGAGGGTCGGAAAGGATAATCGGGGCAGCTTGACACAGAGGGGAATTGGGGGTATGTTGTAATCATTACGAGTGATAGACAAGAAAACGCGAAGGGAGGAATACCACCTGTTATGAAAATCAACCGGAGGCAATTTCTCAAAATATCATTAGGGACCATCGGCACAGCCGTCGCAACAGAGGCGGCAATCCCGGGAGTGAACACGAGCGCCGCTGAGGAACGCGCGCTGGGAATCCCGATGAAGTCCGGGAAACAGGTCCCCAGCGTCTGCCCTTTCTGCTCCGTAGGATGCGGACAGATCGTCATGGTCAATGACGACGGGAAGGTCATCGATATCCAGGGCAACCCTGACTCTCCCCTCAGCGAGGGGACCCTCTGCCCCAAGGGCGCGGCCACATCCCAGTTCGTCAACAACGACCAACGCTGGACAAGGGTGAAGTACCGCGCCCCCGGGAGCGACCACTGGGAAGACAGAACGCTCGACTGGACAATGAACCGGATCGCCGAACTGACGAAGAAGACGCGCGACGCAAACTTCAACGAGTTCGAAGACATCCCTGACGGCAAGGGCGGCACGAAGAAGAAGCGGGTGATGAATACCTACGCGATCGCATCTCTCGGCGGGGCAACGATCGACAACGAGTGGAACTACCTCCAGCAGAAGCTGATGCACGGCCTCGGCGTCGTGGCCGTTGAGAATCAGGCCCGAATATGACACTCCTCAACAGTCCCCGGTCTGGGGGTATCGTTTGGCCGCGGCGGCGCAACAACCTTTCCCCGCGACCTCGTTAACTCTGACGCTGTTCTGATCATGGGGTCGAACATGGCCGAGTGCCATCCCGTCGCGTTTCGCTGGCCGCTCAGGGCCAAGACGGACCACGGTGCGGTCCTGATGCATGTCGACCCGCGCTTTACACGGACCTCGGCACTCTGCGATATTCACGTCCAGATCCGCGCCGGCTCCGACATCGCCTTCCTCGGAGGGCTGATCAACCACGTGATCAACAGCAAGCGGTGGAACACCGAACCGTTCTTCAAAGAATATGTAGTCAACTATACGAACGCGGCCACTCTCGTCAATCCGGATTTCAAGGACACCGAGGAGTTGGGCGGAGTGTTCTCGGGCCTCTCAGCCGACGGCAAGGCCTACTCGAACGCGACCTGGTCGTACCAGCGCAACCCCGCGCCGAAGTCCGAGATCAGCGAGGCGAAGACGTTCAGCGACCTCCTCCTGGAGCGTGTACCCGGCCGTCCGAAGACCGATCCGACGCTCAAAGACCCGCAGTGCGTTTTCCAGATCGTCAAGCGGCATTACAGCCGCTATACGCCCGAGATGGTCGAGCGCGTCTGCGGCTGTTCCAAGGAGATGTTCCTCAAGGTTGCCGAGACGCTGCTGAAGAATTCCGGCCGCGACAGGACATCGAACATCACCTATGCCGTCGGCTGGACCCAGCACACTGTCGGCGTCCAGATAATCCGGTGCGGCGGGATGCTCCAGGCCCTGCTCGGCAACATCGGCAGGCCGGGCGGCGGTGTCATGGCCCTCCGCGGCCATTCGACAATTCAGGGCTCGACCGACATAGCCACACTCTACCACTCGCTGCCGGGCTACCTGAACATGCCGGACGCGCGCAAGGCCCACGACAGCCTGAAGGACTTCATCCTGACCGAGGCGCTGCCGGTCGCGACGAGCTACTGGGGCAACTACCCGAAGTTCGCGGTCTCCTACTTCAAGGCCCAGTACGGCGATGCCGCGACCAAGGAGAACAACTACGGGTACGACTACCATGCCAAGATCACCCGCGACCACTCGCACCTGCCGATGTTCGTGGACATGATGGACGGCAAGATCAAGGGGTTCCTCTGCGTCGGCCAAAACCCCGCAGTCGGAGGGCAGAACGCGCGGTTTCAGCGCAAGGCGCTCGCCAAGCTCGACTGGCTGGTCGTCCGCGACTTCTTCGAGACCGAGACCGCGTCCTTCTGGCGCAATTCGCCCGAAATCAAATCCGGCGAGCTCAAGACCTCCGAGATCAAGACCGAGATCTTCTACCTGCCGGCCGCGATGGTCTCTGAGATGGAGGGCAGCTTCACGAACACCCAGCGGCTCCTCCAGTATCACGAGAAGGCGACCGATCCTCCCGGGGACTGCCGGAGCAATCTCTGGTTCACCTACCACCTCGGCAAGAGAGTGAAGGACCTCTACAAAGGCTCGAAGAAGGACACTGACTGGCCGATCAAGAACCTGACCTGGGACTATGAGCCTGACCCGGCCGAGGTGGCAAACTGGCGCATCAAGGACGAGCCTTCGGCATACAAGGTACTGAAGGAAATTAACGGCTATACATGGAGCGACAAGAAACCGGTCCCCTCTTTTGCAAACCTCAAGGAGGACGGCTCGACCGTCTGCGGCGCCTGGATCTACACCGGCGTCGTCCCGGAGGAAGGAAAGAACAACTCTGCGCGACGCCAGGGAGATAACTGGATATCGCCCAACTGGGGCTTCGCCTGGCCGGCCAACCGGCACATCATGTACAACCGCGCATCGGCCGACCCTGAGGGGAAACCATGGTCAGAGAAAAAGAAGCTTGTGTGGTGGGACGCTGCTTCCGGTAAGTGGCTCTGCCCCTCGGGCGACGGGATCGATTTTGCGCCGACGAAGGCGCCGGGCTCTGTCGGCAAGGACAGCGGGCTCGGTTTTGACTGGCTCGGGGGCAATGATCCATTCATCATGCGGGCGGATGGCAAGGCCTGGCTCTTCGCTCCCGCTGGACTCGTGGACGGGCCGCTGCCGACCCATTACGAACCCTATGAGTCGCCGCTGCCGAACCCGCTCTACAAACAGCAGGCAAACCCGGTTGTCCTCATCTGGAACGTCAAGGGCAACCCGTACCATGGCGTGGCCGACCCGAAGTACCCGATCGTCGTCACGACGTATCGCCTGACCGAGCACTACCTGAGCGGCGCGATGAGCCG
>JBLNHB010000099.1:0-2795 GCA_050268805.1 bacterium
TCTAATTGTCCGATGACTGTTTCTTTATCCGAGTATCGATAAGCATCGGAACTTCCGGCCTGTCGCATCCCGTCGGAGGGAGTGGCCAGGCTCAGCACGAACAAGGCAGAACAGAACAAGCTCACTGCCATTGATATTTTCACAGGAATGAATCCGCGTGTTTTACTTTCATCGCTCCGAAGACCGAATCTCCCTTCATTCCCTCATCCTGTAATGGCTAGTATTCCCGGCAGCCGGAAGCGCGCCGCTTTTTCATAATAAAGAAGGGGGAGGAGAAAATCAAATCAGCATAACTTCGAGAGGGAAAAAGGAAAAAGGAAGGGTGCTGGAAGGCAAGATTTGTCTCTGGACTTTCTTGATGTATAATGTGGTAAGGAAGGAATGAAATCAGAGAGACTCCGGAAAAAACTCTTCTCGGTGAGAACCGCCGCGTCCTGACGGCGAATACGAGGACATTCCTCAGAGGGAGTGGTTCGGATGGAAGGTCAGGGAGACCGATTTCAGAAGATACCGGACCGGATAGCCGGACTCGTTGATTTAGCATATAATCTGTGGTGGAGCTGGCATCCGGAAGCGAGAATGCTTTTCAAGATGCTCAGCCGTCCGGCATGGAAGGAGAGTATTCATAATCCGGTAAAGATGCTGCGTGAGCTCCCCTGGGAAACCTTCGTGTCCGCAGCGAATGACCCTGAGTATCTTCACCGCTATGACGCGGTGCTCGCCCGGTTCCAGACAGAGATAACGGCGAGAGAATGCTGGTTTACTGCAAACATTGCAGATTCTGAATGCCTGCCTGTCGCGTATTTCTCAGCAGAATACGGACTGCAGCATTCGCTCCCCTTCTACGCAGGAGGATTGGGTTTTCTCGCCGGCGACCATATCAAAGAAGGCAGTGACCTCGGGGTGCCTCTGGTTGCGGTAGGATTTATGTATCCGGAGGGATATTTACGGCAGAAGATTCGTTCAGACGGCTGGCAGGAAGACGTGGATGAGGTCCTTGACAGGGACACGGCGCCCATTTCGAGAGTTCTTGACAGAGACGGGAAGCAATTGGTGATCAAGGTTCCCTTTATCGATCCCCTTCACGTTGCCGTGTGGAAGGTGGATGTCGGGCGCATACCACTGTATTTGATGGATGCGGACATCCCTGAAAATGATCCCTGGAACCGGCGGATATCCGCCCACCTGTATATCGGAGATAGAGAGCAGCGGCTCCGCCAGGAGATTGTTCTCGGCATCGGGGGGAGCGAGGTTCTCAATGTCCTCGGTATCAAGCATTCCGTGCTCCATCTGAATGAGGGACATCCGGCGTTTGCCCTTCTCGAGCGCATACGGGAGCGGGTTCAAGGGGGAATGGGTTATACAGAAGCAGCTCAGCAGGTACGCGCCACCTCTGTCTTTACGACACACACCCCCGTGCCTGCCGGACATGACGTCTTTCCTTTTTCTTTAATGGATAAGTATTTCAGCAATTATTATCCCCTTCTCGGACTCAGCCGTGACGATTTTCTCCAGTTGGGAATCTCTCCAAAGGAACCCTCTGCCGGTTTCAATATGACCGCCTTTGCCCTCCGGATGTCCGTCTATCACAATGGTGTGAGCAGGAGACATGGAGAAGTCGCCCGGCGGATGTGGCAGCCCCTCTGGCCGGACCTGGCTGAAGGCGATGTCCCGATCGATTCCATAACGAATGGAATCCATGTCCCGACGTGGATCGAACCGAAAGTGGAGCTCCTCTTCAATAAATATCTCGGCCAGGGCTGGCTGGAAGATCATGACAATCCGGCTGTATGGGAGATGGTCGATGATATCCCTGACGAGGAGTTATGGAAGGTCCACTACTGGCTGAAGATAAAACTGATCAATGTCATTCGTGAACAGGCGCGCCGGCGCTGGGTTGAAGAAAGGGTCCCTCCCATGAATGTTGTGGGCGGAGGCACACTGCTTGACCCCTCCTCTCTGACGATCGGGTTCGCCCGCCGTTTTACTACGTATAAACGTGCGGATTTGATTTTCCATGATATGGAGCGCCTGAAGAAGATCCTCAATGACCGGTGGAAGCCCGTTCAGATCATCTTCGCGGGCAAGGCCCATCCGGCGGATGATGAGGGGAAACGGATCCTTCAGCGAATATTCAATCTTGCCCGTAATCCTGATCTGGGGGGGAGAATCGCCTTCGCAGAGGACTACGGAGAGCAACTGGCGCAGTACACGGTTCACGGCGTTGATGTGTGGCTCAACAATCCACTTCCTCCGCTCGAGGCGAGCGGGACGAGCGGCATGAAGGCATCGCTCAATGGTGTTCCGCACCTGAGCATTCTCGATGGTTGGTGGATCGAAGGGTGTAATGGCAAAAACGGATGGGCCTTTGGCGGCGAAGAGGGAGGGGAGGGGAGAGATGCAGGGGATGCAGGAGCGATCTATGATCTACTCGAGAAAGCGGTGGTCCCCCTGTATTACAAACTGGATGATGACGGGGTGCCCCGTTCGTGGGTCAAGATGATGAAGGAGGCGATCAAAAGCACCGTGCCCGCATTCAGCGCCCGAAGGATGGTGAAAGAGTACGCCTTAAAGTTCTACCAGAGCGCCCTGAAATCAGCACAATGACCACGCTCTCCGCGATTGTCGAGCATTCCCCCTATGCAGGGCTTTTTGTTCTCCTGATCCTCGGAGGGATCGGTTTTCCCTTTCCTGAAGATGCGACCCTCATCCTCTGCGGGTTTCTTATGGCGCAGCAGGTGATAGAACCGGTTCGCGCACTGGTCGTTGTGTACGGGGGGTTGTTGATTGCCGAC
>JBLNHB010000100.1:0-3908 GCA_050268805.1 bacterium
ATGTGATCGGCGATCATTCCGGCGAGCGCGGCATGGTGCTCTGAGTGATTATTCATAGGGTCAATTGTACCACAGAGGCACAGAGACACGGAGAGAAAAGAAAGTTTCAAAAAGAAAAGTCTTACCCGGTGACCCTGTGTCTCCGAGTTATTTCAGCAGTTGATGCACGGTCGGGAAAAGAGATATGTCTGTGTGGGGGAGAAACATGGCCGACATATACTCGTCCATGAATCTTCCTGAAACGGACAGTTCGATATAGGTCATCTTCGAGGCGATTTCCTCCGCCTCTGTGCGCATGGCAGCGGAGATGAGGGTGAGATAGGCGCCTGCGATTGAGGTATTCCCAAGGTAGCGGAATTTTTCCTCGGGAAGGTCAGGGAGCATACCGAGGATGATGCCCTTCCTGACGTTGAGATAGTTGCCGAAGCCGCCCGCAATATAGACCCGCTCGATGGCGCTGAGGTCCAAGCCGACCTCCTTGATCAGGAGCGAGACGCCGGCATAGATCGCCGCCTTTGCCCGGAGAATGTTTTCGATATCCACTTCCGAGAGGACGACCTCCCGGTCCTCATCGCGGTAGAACGCGTATTCGAATCCCTCGGGACCTTCCTTGATCCGGGGTGATTTCCGGTCAACCGCGAATTTGCCCCGCTGGTCTATGATGCCGTTCAGATACATGCCTGCAATGGCGTCGATCATGCCGGAACCGCAGATGCCGAGGGGTTTGGCGTTGCCCACAATACCGAAGGAGGGTTCAAGAGTCATGGGATCGAACTGGATCGACTCGATCGCTCCCTTCGTCGCCCGCATGCCGCAGCGGATTCCGCTGCCCTCGAAACAGGGGCCGGCTGAGCAGGCGGCGGTCATGAGCCACTCGTTGTTGCCGACCACGATCTCGCCGTTCGTACCGATGTCCATGAAGAGGGTGATCTCGGGGTCCCGGTGCATCTTCGACGCGAGCACGCCGGCAACGATGTCGCCGCCGACATAGCTGGCAACGCACGGGACGGTATAGACCGGCGCATTCCGGTTGATCTTTATGCCCCCGTCATGGCCGCTCCAGAGGGGGAAGAAGTTCACCGTCGGAATATACGGCGCTTCGCGGATGTGCTGGGGATCGAGCCCCCAGAACAGGTGGGACATGACGGTGTTCCCTGCTATGGAGCATGATTCAACCTTGATCGGTTCGATCGCATGGCGCTCAAGGATGATGGCTGTGAGGTTGTTGATATCCGAGAGAACGGCATTCTTCAGATCGCGCATGCCGTTGGCTTCGGTGGCATGAATGATCCGGGTGATAACATCATCGCCGTAGCGCATCTGGGAATTGTAGGTGGAGCCGACATCGATAATCCTGCCGTCGGAAAGATCGATCAGATTGACAACGATGGTGGTCGTTCCAATGTCGACGGCGATGCCGTATTTGTCCTCGTAGAGCTCGAAGGGCTTGATGGCGACCGCGCGACGCTCGATCGGCTCGTAACAGAGGATCATCTCCCAGTTGGTATCGCGGACCAGTCTGGCCAGGTCGGCGACAAAATCCCTGGTGAAGGTGAGGCGAATTTTTTTCAGATCGATTGCCCTCTTCAGGCGCTCGAGGTCCGAGACGTGGTCTTCGATGGTCGGAGGACGGAGGATCAGTTTCCTCCGGTGAACGAGGGGAGAAATCCGTGCTCCCATGGAGGTGAGGAGTTCGAAAAGGTCACGGGAGCGATGGATGGCGATCTTGTCTCCCACGGTGAGCCGGGCCACCTGGGGTATTTCGATCGTGACGTCCGATTTCTGAAAGGTCTGGCAGGCGAGCACCAGGTTCGACTGCCGGTCTTTCTCCGTCAGCTTGCCGCTCGTTTTCGTATCAATAGTACCGTGCAGGACCCTGACAGAGCACTTTCCGCAGGTCCCTTTCCCCCCGCACGAGGCGATGAGGTATTGTTCATTCCTCTTGAGGGTGTCGAAGACGCTTTCGCCTTCCTTGATCTCGAAGGATTCACCGGTTATGAGGTTCAGGTTCACTCGCAGCTCCACGGTACGCGGTAAAGAATATCATTAAAGATACCAGAAGATTGGATGATACAACAAGGCTGGAGACCTCCCCTGCCCACACTCGGGTGATCGTCTCCCCAGCCGAGGAAAAAGAAAAAGGGATAATGAAACATTATCCCTTCGATGAGCTTAATAAAGATAAAGGACAGTTATTTGATTGCGTCTTTGAAGCCTTGACCTGCGGTAAATTTCGGGACTCGTGCGGCAGGGATCTTGATCGCTTCTCCGGTCTGGGGGTTCCGGCCCTTTCTCGCTTTCCTCTTTGCTACAGAGAACGTGCCGAAGCCGACAAGGGTAACCTTCTGATTCTTCTTGAGCGTTTTTTTGATTGCGTCCAGGGCCACATCGAGTGCCCGCCCTGCATCAGCCTTGGTGAGTCCTGTTCCTGATGCGATCGCGTCGATCAATTCCGTTTTTATCATTGCGTATTCCCCCTTTCATTCATGGAAGAAATTCATTATTCACCGCAGCATGCCGCGGTCTGATATGCACAGGAACGAAGAAAACTGCACCCCCACATCTTAGTTGTGCATGAGACAGTCGTGAAAATCCAGCGAATAAAAGCACTCTAAATTACCAGGAACGGTGAGAATTGTCAAGGTCAAACGCGGTGCGAAAAGGGTGGAAAGAAAGGACCTGCAGCCTTCCGCGGGTGAACTCTCAAACGCCGCGGACGCTTTATCTTTTTAAGTGGATATGGTATTTTTGATTATCATGATCAGGGAATTGAAGATCAAGAACTTTGCCATTATCGATTCCCTCTCCCTTGAATTCCAGCCCGGCCTGAACATCCTCACCGGTGAGACAGGAGCGGGAAAATCCATTCTGGTGGATGCGCTCGGACTCGTCCTCGGAGAGCGGGCGCAGACCGAGCAGATCAAGACCGGCAGTGAAGAGGCTGAGGTCCAGGCATTGTTTGAAGCGGGGAAGATTCCGCTCCTGGAAGAACTCGGCATCGCGACGGATGACGGCATCATTGTGAGGCGGATCATCTCAAAGACCGGAAAGACACGGGCCTATATCAATGACACGCTCATGAACGTGAAAACACTCGAAGAGCTCGGCAGTGCACTCGTCGATATCCATGGACAAAACGAGCACCAGAGCCTTATTTTTCCCGATCAGCAGATGGACCTTGTCGATTCCTTCGGCCGGCATGATGATGTTCTCGACCGGTACCGTGCGGTGTATGGGGCGCTGAGAGAAACCGAAGCGAGGTTGCATGATCTCAAGGAGAAGGCAAAGGAGCGCGCGCACCGTGTCGACCTCCTCCAGTTCCAGATCGATGAGATACGCACCGCTGCGGTCAAGCCGGGGGAGACCGCCGCGATCGAGGAAGAGCGGACCATTCTCCTGAATGCCACACGGCTGCGGGAGCTGTGTGAGGAGGCATACCACCTGATCCACGGGCAGGAGCAGTCGGTGAGCGGGAACCTGAAGACGGCGGTCGAACATCTCAGGACAGTGCAGGAATTTGATCAGACCGCGAAGGAGCCCTTTGACCTCCTCAACGCCGCCATGCCCCTCATTTCCGATGCGATTGTTTCCCTCAGGAGCCTGAAGGAGAGATACAGCGCCGATCCGGAACGGCTCGAGGAAGTCCAGAAACGACTCGATGTCCTGAAAAATCTCCGGAAGAAGTATGGAGAGAGCGAAGAAGAAATCCTGGCGTATCTCGGCACGATTGTCCCCGAGCTTGAAACGCTCCTCTCTGCGGATGAGGCGGTTGATGAGCTGAGCCGGAAGCAGGAAGCATTGCAGGCCGAGATCAGGGCGGTTGCCCATCAATTGACGGAAAAACGGAGGGCCGCCTCAAAAAGGATCGAGCGGCTCGTTACAGAAAAGCTCAAGGACCTCGCGTTCAG
>JBLNHB010000101.1:0-4789 GCA_050268805.1 bacterium
GCTGGCTATTGACCTTCATGCAGGGAAATCGGGTGTGAAGGTGCTCACCTGCGACCTTTCCGAAGACTACATCAAGATAAATGCCGAGTACCGCACATAAGTCCTCCGCTTCTCTGGACTAGACTCTCCGTCTTTTTTGAGTTAGGCAAAATCCTCATAAATAACTATAACTTACTGAATTTAAAGGATTTTATTATCCATGCCGAGGAACCTTAATTTTAAATTATATGGTCGTCTATATTTTTCTCTTGACAAAGCAACCTATTTATGATATTAATTAACCCATAAGCGCCTCGTTACCTCCCCTAAAGCTGCTATTCGCAAGGATAGCAGCTACTTTTTTTCAGTCATAGAGTGAAGCACAATCGCCCATTCACTCCTATCTGCAGTTTGATATTTCAGCCATCACAAGATCCCGCAGTGTTGTATTTGTAATACTATTTTCCCGGTTGGGTCCAAAACATGGTGCCAACAAAGTTCTGATCAAGAAGATAGAAAAAGATGTGATTAAAGTGGCAGATGAATGTGTGCTGGGAGCACGAGCTGATTCGACGTTGAGACAGATAGGAAAACCGCAGAAAGGTGAACAACATCTGACGATGTTTATCCAAACTTAGAAAAAACCGTACGAAACAACGGCCCAAAATACACAAAATTAGAATTCTCTCTATTGACCTCGTAATTTATAAAATTCTATTCTTTCATATCATGAAAAAACCCTGGTCCGGACGTTTTCAGGAAGCGACAGCTGCGAGCGTAGAGAAATTCACCGAATCGATCTCATTTGACTGGAGACTCTGGCCCTATGACATCATGGGGAGCATCGCCCATGCCGCCATGCTCGCCAAACAGAAAATCATATCCAGGGACGAAGCCCGTTCCATAATCAGGGGTCTCCAGAAAATAGCTTCCGAAATCCAGAGCGGCAGATTCACCTTCGATCCCTCGCTCGAGGACATCCATATGAATATCGAGCGTGCGCTCATCAAAAAGACCGGGGCCGCGGGCGGCAAGCTGCATACTGCACGGTCAAGGAACGATCAGGTAGCGCTCGACCTCAGAATGTATCTGAGACAGGAGACCGAAGAGATCATCCGCCTTCTGAAGAAACTCCAGAAAGCGCTGCTCCGCATGGCCAAGAAGCACGTCAATACTCTCATGCCGGGATATACCCATCTCCAGCGGGCTCAACCGGTCGTTCTGGCGCATCATATCCTGGCGTATGGGGAAATGTTCAGGAGGGATATCGACCGGTATGAAGGAGCGCTCACGAGGATCAATGTTTTTCCACTCGGCGCCTGCGCCCTCGCGGGAACCTCACTCCCCATCGACCGGGTATATGTTGCGAAGCTCCTCGGCTTCAAGGAGATTTCCGGCAACAGCATGGACGCGGTTTCCGATAGGGATTTTGCTCTTGAATTCCTCTCGGCCTCCTCGATCGCCATGATGCACATGAGCAGGATGGCTGAAGAACTCGTTCTCTGGTCGAGCGGGGAATTTTCGTTTATCGAGATACCCGATGCATTTGCTACGGGGTCGAGCATCATGCCCCAGAAAAAAAACCCGGACGTCGCGGAACTGATCCGCGGGAAAACCGGCCGGATCTATGGAAACCTCATGAGCCTCCTCACCATGATGAAGGCCCTTCCCCTGACGTACAACAGGGACATGCAGGAGGACAAGGTGCCGCTCTTCGACACGGTCGACACGATAAAGGGTTCACTCACGGTTCTCATCGAGATGTACCCCGCGATCACGGTAAACCGGAAGACCATGGTCCTCGCCTCTTCAGCGGGATATGCCACGGCAACCGATGTAGCCGAATACCTCGTAACCAGGGGCATGCCCTTTAGGGACGCTCACAGGATCGTTGGCAAGCTCGTGCGATACTGTATCGATAGAGGGATTGGACTCGAGGCGGTGCCCTTTGAGATGTTCAAGGAGTCGTCCCCCCTCTTCAAGAAAGATATTTATCGGTTCCTCTCTGCACAGACCTCTGTACAGAGAAAACGGTCTCTGGGCGGAACAGCTCCGGAAGCTGTTGCCAGACAGATCCGGAAACTCGAGAAAAGTCTTCGATGAGAAAAGTTATCCTCATGGTCTGCATTGTCATGGTGCTCACCCCCCTCCTTGCCTGCGGCAAGAAAGGCCCTCCGGTGTTGCGTGAAGAAAAGCGGGCGCCGGACAAAGCCGCAAACGCGGTCTGGCACGGAGTCGAACACGACGGGAGGTGCATGGCATGATTGAGAAAATAAAGAATGCTGTCAATGAATGCATTCAAATCAAGAAGCAATTTTTCGATGAGCATTCGGATCTGGTTATTGAGGTTTCGAGGACCATCGCCGACGCCTTCAAGAACGGCAACAAGGTTCTCCTCTTCGGAAACGGGGGAAGCAGCACCGACGCCTCACACCTCGCCGCGGAGTTCGTCAATCGCTTCAAGAAAGAGCGGCCTTCCCTCCCGGCAATCGCCCTCAACACCGACATGGCGGTCATCACCTCGATCGCAAACGACTACGATTTCTCGGACATCTTCGCAAAACAGCTCAAGAGCCTTGCGAATGAGGGAGATGTGGTAATCGCCCTGAGCACGAGCGGAAATTCCCCAAACATTCTCAAGGCGATGGATACCGCGAAAAAAAAGAAGCTCATAACCATCGCTCTCACGGGACTGAAAGGAAAGAAGTTCGCCGCCAAGGCACAGTATGCATTCATCGTGCCGTCGGAAGACACTCCCCGGGTCCAGGAGTCTCATATCACGCTGGGCCACATCATCTGTGAAATCGTCGAGGAGATCCTCTTTGAGGAACCCCGGAAGAAAAAATAGCAGGATCATCGGCATAGACCCCGGGAGCATCTTCTGCGGCTACGGAGTTATTGAACAGCGGAACCCGAACACTGCCGTTTATGTGGCTTCCGGGAGAATAGCGATGAATAAATACGATCCCCTGCACAACAGACTCTGCTCTCTCTACAACGACTTGACTGAAATCATCAGGGAGTACCGGCCCGACGAGGCGGTGATCGAGAAAATATTCTACGCGAAAGGCGTCAAGGCGGCCCTCAATCTCGGCCACGCGCGGGGGATCGCTCTCCTCACCGCTTCCCTCGAAAATCTCGGGATCTTCGAATACAGCGCTCTCGAGGTGAAGAAATCCGTCGTGGGATACGGCAAGGCCGACAAGAATCAGGTCAGCATCATGGTGTCCCGGATCTTGAGTATCACGAGACCTCTTTCGGAGGACAGTGCCGACGCCCTTGCCCTCGCCCTCTGCCATGCAAACGCTTCCCCCATCCTGAGCATGACCGATTCCTCATATCAGCGGGCTGAACGATGAGACATTCGGGCAGGGGTCATCTTTCCCTCGCATGTGCCTATGAGGAGCGGATATGATCGGATCCCTGCGCGGCAAGATTCTCTCGAAAAAACCGGACGGCGCGATCATCGAGACAAACGGCGTGGGATATCACGTGTATCTGTCGCTCAATACGCTCGCTTCCCTTCCGTCGGAAGGGAGCACGGTCTTCCTCACGATCCATACCCATGTGCGGGACGACGCGATTCTCCTCTACGGGTTCCTCTCTGAGGAAGAGAAGAAGATCTTCACGACACTCCTCGGGGTGAGCGGGATCGGGCCGAAGCTCGCACTGAATATTCTCTCCGGCCTTCCGGTGGAAGGCTTCCTCGAGGCGATCGAGACCGAAAACACCGCCGTGCTGAGCAAGATCCCGGGAGTCGGCAAGAAAACCGCCAATCGTCTGATCCTCGAGCTCAGGGAAAAGCTCCCGGCGTCCCCAGGAAGAAAGGACCCTGTCTATGAGGACGTCCTGTCCGCCCTCATCAACCTCGGCTATAAAAAGAATATTGCCGCAGATGCGCTCGACAAGGTTTATCAGCAGGGCGAAAAGAACATTGAATCCCTCCTGAAGGAATCGTTAAAATACCTTACCAATGAGTAGGCTCGATGACAGAGACATTGTTTCAACCGAAACCGGAGCAGAGGAAGAGGTCAAATATGAGAACACTCTCCGCCCCCGGTCATTCCATGAGTTCATCGGCCAGCAGAAGCTGAAAGAAAATCTCTCGGTCTTCATCTCCGCGACGAAGAGCCGGAAGGAATCCCTCGACCATGTCCTCTTTTACGGTCCTCCCGGCCTCGGCAAGACAACACTCTCCCACATCATAGCCCAGGAACTGGGCGTCAACATCCGTTCTACATCGGGCCCGGTTCTGGAGCGGCCGGGCGATCTTGCGGCCATCTTGACCAACCTCTCCGAGCATGACATCCTCTTTATCGATGAGATACACCGCCTGCCGAGAATCGTTGAGGAGGTCCTCTACCCTGCAATGGAGGACTACCAGCTCGACATCATCATCGGCCAGGGACCGAGCGCAAGGACGCTCAAGCTCAATCTCCCGAAATTCACCCTCATCGGCGCCACTACCAGGACCGCCCTCCTCACCTCGCCGCTCCGCGACCGGTTCGGCATCATCAACCGTCTCGAGTACTATACCCCGTCCGAACTCATGCATGTCGTTCTCCGGTCGAGCACCATTCTCGGCATCGCCATCGCGGATGAAGCGGCCGCCGAGATCGCCCGCCGTTCGCGGGGAACGCCGAGAATCTCCAACCGGCTCCTGAGAAGGATACGCGACTTTGCTCAGGTGAAGGGGAGCGGGACAATCGACATCACAACCGCGCGGGAGTCCCTCTTATCCCTCGACGTCGACGAAAAAGGGCTCGATGACATGGACAGAAAACTGCTCTCGACCATCATCGAGAAATTC
>JBLNHB010000102.1:0-5013 GCA_050268805.1 bacterium
CGGTTCCTCAGGTGTCTCGTGAGCGCTCTCGTATCAATTCCCTGGATGCCCACGACACGGTTCTTGCGCAGGGAATCATTGAGGCTCATCGCGGAACGCCAGTTGCTCGGGTACTCGCAGGCTTCTTTCACGACGAACCCTTCCGCCTTGATGCCGCCGTCCGATTCGATGTCCTCTTCGTTCACGCCGTAATTGCCGATCTGGGTATAGGTCATGGTCACGATCTGTCCCTTGTAGGAAGCGTCGGTGAGGATCTCCTGATAGCCGGTCATGGAGGTGTTGAACACGACCTCGCCGATGGTCTCGCCTTCCGCTCCGAAGGATTCCCCTGCGAAGACAACGCCGTCCGATAAAACAAGCAATGCTTTACTCATTGATTCTCCGTACCCTTATTAAGGGTCTCAAAATTGAATTCACATTTCATGCAGAAAATCTCCCCGCACCCCTCTTTTGCAAAGAGGGGAAATCCCCCCTTTGCCAAGGGGAGGCGTTGTCTTTATTCTGAGACCATTATTAAAATTCATGAACAACGCCTTTCACAATGACCGTGACCGGTTTCCCTTTCAGTTCCCATCCTCCAAAGGGGGTGTTCTTCCCTTTCGAGTGAAATTTCTCCGGATCGACCCTGAACTCCCTGCCCGTGTCTGCAATGAGCAGATCGGCATCGGCTCCCTCATGAATCGTGCCTTTGCTGATGCCGAGGATCCTTGATGGATTGAGCGCCATCTTCTCCACGATCTGATTCAGGGTGAGCACCTTCTCATCCACCAGCCTCAGGCTCAAGGCAAGGGCTGTTTCGAGCCCCGATATCCCCGATGCCGCCCGGTCAAATTCGCAGAGCTTTTCATCGCGGTGATGAGGCGCGTGGTCGGTCGCTATGACATCGATGGTGCCGTCCGCCAACCCTTCCCTGATAGCCTCGCAGTCCCGCTCGGTCCTCAAGGGCGGGTTCACTCTCGCATAGGCATTGTATTGCCTCACCGCGTCCTCGGTAATGGTGAAGTAATGGGGGCAGGTCTCGGCAGTGACCGGGATGCCCCGCTTTTTTGCTTCCCGTATCGCCGTCACCCCTGCCGCAGTCGAGACATGGGCGATATGGAGCCTCCCCCGCGTCAGGGACGACAGTGCGATATCGCGCTGGATCATGATGAGCTCGGCCTCGGCAGGGACGCCTCGCAGACCGAGTGTTGAGGCGAGCGGTCCCTCGTTCATGACCCCGCCTGCGGAAAGGTTCACATCTTCGGCATGGGATATGATCGGCGCATCAAAGGCCTTTGCGTATTCCAGGGCTCTCCTCATGACCATACTGTTCATGACCCCGTACCCGTCATCGGAAAAAGCTACACATCCCGCCTCCCGCATCATGCCCATCTCTGCCAGTTCCTCACCCTTCTGGCCCTTGGTGATCGCTCCGATGGGGAAGACGTAACAGGCTCCTTCCGCGAAGGCCTTCCGGAGGATGAACTCGGTCACCGTCTCATTGTCGTTTACCGGTTTGGTGTTCGGCATGCAGCAGACCGATGTGAAACCGCCGGCAACAGCAGCGAGGGTCCCTGTCTTGATGGTCTCTTTGTATTCGTACCCCGGTTCCCGGAGATGGGTGTGCATGTCGACAAGTCCGGAAATCACTACGAACCCGGAGGCATCGATGGTACGGAAATTGGCGAGCGCCTGGATTCCGGCGGTTCCTGATGTCCTGCTCTTCATCGCTACCTTGACGATCTTCCTGTCCTCGACGACGATGTCGCCGATTCCGTCGATCCCCTGTGCCGGATCGATTATCCTTCCATCCCTGATGATCACTTTGATCCCTGCATGCTCCATGCTATTCTCCCCGCCCCTCCTTGGTACCGGCCAGCAGGTAGAGCACCGCCATCCGCACCGCAACACCGTTGGTGACCTGATCGAGGATCACCGACTGCCCGGAATCGGCAACCTCTGAGGTTATCTCGATCCCCCTGTTCATGGGCCCGGGGTGCATGATGATCGCGTCTTTCTTCGCGAGGCTGATCCGTTCGGGATTCAGTCCCCAGAGCCTCGAATACTCATCGCTCGAAGGGAAGTAGCCCGCGTCCTGCCGTTCCTTCTGAATCCTGAGCATCATGATCACATCCGCGTCCCTGAGCCCTTCCTCCATGGTGAAGAAGACCCTGACGCCGAAGGCCTCGATCCCGGGCGGAACAAACGTCGGAGGCGCGATGATCCGCACCTCTGCGCCGAGCTTGTTGAGACAGTAGATATTCGACTTCGCGACGCGACTGTGGAGGATATCCCCGATGATCGCGACGGTGAGCCCCTGAAAGGACGCTTTCTTCTCCTTGATGGTGAAGGCATCGAGCAATGCCTGGGTCGGGTGCTCATTGATGCCGTCACCGGCATTGATGACCGCGGCCTCAGAATGAAGAGCTACGAAATGGGGCACCCCGCTCGATGCATGGCGGATAATCATGTAATCGACGCCGTACGATTCGATGGTCTTTATGGTATCGAGCAGACTTTCTCCCTTCACGACGCTGCTCGTGGGAACAGAGAAATTGATGACATCGGTGCTGAGCCTCTTTGCGGCGAGTTCGAAGGATGTCCTCGTTCTCGTCGAAGGCTCGAAAAAGAGATTGAAAACGGTCTTGCCCCGCAGGGCGGGGACCTTCTTGATGTCCCGCTTGAGGACGTCTTTGAACCCGGAAGCAGTGTCGATGATAAGCTCGATCTCTCCCCTGCTCAGTTCCTTGATGCCGAGCAGATCTTTCTGGCTCAGATAACTCATTCTTCCTCTTTCTTCATCAGACTGACCACGTCCGTTGCTGCCCCTTCCTCCTCGAAATCAACTGCGATGATCTCATCGCGGGAGGTGGGGATGTTCTTTCCTACATAATCCGCCCGTACTGGCAGTTCCCGGTGCCCCCGGTCGATCAATACCGCAAGCTGGATCATCGAGGGCCTTCCCATATCCATCAAGGCATCGAGGGCGGCCCTGATCGATCTCCCGGTAAAGAGGACATCATCAACGAGAACGATGGTTTTCGCATTGATCTCGCAGGTCACGTCGGTCCTTCTTACCACCGGCTGTTTGTCCCGCATGCCGATGTCGTCGCGGTAGAGGGCGATATCCAGGGACCCGACAGCAACCTTTTGCCCCTCAAACTTTGCCATTTTTTCGGCGAGGCGCTCGGCAAGGTGCACCCCGCCTCTCTGGATGCCGATGAGACAGATGTTTTTGATCCCCTTGTTCCGCTCGATGATCTCATGTGCCATGCGGGTGATGGCGCGGTCTATGTCCTTCTTGTCGAGCAGTACTTTTTCCATCGCAGTTGTTCCCTCCTGTCCTCCGGATTGCAGAAACGGGCAAAAAAAAACCTTTCCCCTATTTCGGGGAAAGGTCTCTGGTTTCGCACGTTGACACAAACGCTCCTTAGCCTTTTTAGCCTCTCGGGGCTAGTTTAAAAGCATCTTATTTAATCACAACCGCAGAAACAAAGTCAAAGAATTTTACCCTCTTGCCATGGTGAGTGATTCCCCCGTCTTAGCTTTTCCGTCATAAATGATATATAGTAGGTCGATGCTGAAGATAAAGGGGTTCCTGAAGAGCGCCGTGAGCGCTGCAGAGTCGGCAGGAGAGGTCATCATGAAAAACCTCGGCACCCTTTCCCGCGACGACATCCACACAAAGCAGGCCACCGACTTTGTCACCCGTGTTGACCGGGAATCGGAGCAGAGGATCATCGACATCATCCACCGGCGATACCCAGACCACCGTTTCCTCGGCGAAGAGTCCCTGAAAGATTCCGATACGGGCGGCCACCGCTGGATCATCGATCCTCTCGACGGCACGACAAATTTCATACACGGATACCCTGTTTTCTCTGTTTCGATCGCCCTTGAATATGAGCGTGAAATCATTCTCGGTGTAATCCTTGATCCGTCGAGGAACGAACTCTTCACTGCCGAGAAGGGTCACGGTGCTTTCCTGAATGGCCGGCAGATAAGGATTTGTTCAACTACAGAGATGAAAACAGCGCTCATCACGACCGGATTCCCCTTCCGGAGGAGGGATCTGACTGACGATTACCTGAAGCTCTTCAGAACTATCTTCTCGCGGGTGAGCGATATCAGGCGGGCAGGCTCAGCAGCGCTCGATCTGGCCTATCTTGCTGCAGGCCGGTGCGAAGGCTTCTTTGAGATCGGCCTCGGTCCCTGGGACATCGCTGCAGGGAGCATCCTGGTTCACGAGGCTGGAGGGATTATCACTGATTTCAGCGGAGGTACTGATTATCTTCTCACCGACAATATTGTTGCGGGGAATCCAGCTATCCATTCTGAACTCCTGAAGGAAACACAGAACGTTTTCAGAAATATCATTGATCGGTAGGCCAACTGTTTCCCTTGTAAATACCCGGAATCCTGCCGTATGATAGAAACCGATGTCGACCGTTATCAAGAACTGGCCGAGGAATGAACGGCCGCGGGAGATCCTCCTCGAGAAGGGGCCGGAATATGTATCGGATGCCGGGCTTCTGGCGATCATCCTGCGCACCGGTACAAAGGGCAAAGACGCTGTCGCCCTCGGCCGTGAGCTGATTGATCGCTTTGGAGGGCTCAGGGGAATTTTGAGCGCCGGAAAGAGAGACCTCGAGAGGATCAACGGCCTCGGTCCCGCAAAAATCTCCCAGCTCCTCGCTTCGATAGAAGTAGCCAAGAGACAGCTCCATGAAGAGACCGTGGGCAAAGAGCTCATCAACGGTCCTTCTGACGTCATACACTACCTCTCCCTCACTATGTCAAACCTGAGGGAGGAGGTCTTCCGGGTACTCTATCTCAATACGGCAAATGTTATTATCGATTCAGAGATCATTGCAAAGGGGACGGTCAATCAGTCAGCCGTCTATCCGAGGGAGATCATCAAACGCGCCCTCGAACTGAATGCCACGGCGCTCATTTTTGTTCACAACCATCCGTCGGGGAACCTGAAGCCGAGCAAGAACGACATTGTACTCACCCAGAAGCTGATCGAAGCCT
>JBLNHB010000103.1:0-10492 GCA_050268805.1 bacterium
GGTCATGCCGTTGAGCTGCCCGCGTCCCGAAGAGACATTCACGACCCGGCCGTAGCCTGCCTCCATCATGAGCGGGACAAAGGCCTGGCACATCCTGAGGGCCCCGAAGGTGTTGATCTCAAGCGTCAGCCTGATGATATCGATGTCCTGTTCGAGCACACTCGGTCCTTCTCCGAAATCGACCTTCTTCGGGGCTTTCTTCAGCGTGCGTGCGATACTGCCCTCGATCAAGCTCCTCCCCTCATCGAGAAGGACGCCGGCATTGTTGACGAGCACGTCAAGCCGTTTGAATTCGGCAAGAACGTACTTCCGTACGGTCCTGACGCTTCGTGGATCCGCCACATCCAGCACATGGGAAACGACTTTGGCTCCCTCAATCCTGGCAGCCGCTGCGCTGGCCTTTTTCCTGTCCGGACTCGTGAGCACGATCCGATATCCCCGTTCGCTCAGCCGGCGGCACACCTCGAATCCGATTCCCCGGTCCGATCCGGTTACCAGAGCGACCCGCCCCTGTCTGCTTGCCTTCTTCATCTGTCTTTCCATCCTTTGTTTTTTGCAGAATTGCCCGTATTCCATGAGCTCATCAGATTATAGATGAGAATGAACGGCCGGACAAGATCACCTCCGCACCTGCCCGGTTATCAGAACTACTTTGTTTTATTCCTACTTTCTTGATATAATTCATACAGAAAAGAGAAAGGAGGAAACAATGCCTGTCAGTATGAAACTTGGGAAAAAGAGTCAGATCGTCATACCAAAAGAGATAAGGAATGCAGTGGGCTTATCAGAAGGAGATGAGATCATCCTGGACGTGCTGGACGACAAGATAATCCTGAAGCAAAAACCCAAAAGCTATTCCCGGAAACTAAAGGGGCTGCATAAAGACGTGTGGAAAGGGGTCGATCCTCTGAAATATGTCAGGAAAGAGAGGGAATCCTGGTGAAGGCCATTTCCGAGGGAAAGATCATCGGCATAGACACCATGGTCTTTATCTACCACCTCGAAAACCATCCTGTATATTCCCGGATCACCGAAAGGCTCTTCGAGGGGATTGAAAAAGCCAAATATCGGGCGGTTACCTCGTTCATAACCCTGCTCGAGATCCTGGTAAAACCGAAGAGAGAGAGGGCGTTGAAGGCAGTATCCGATTACCGGGATTTGCTCCTCACCTTTCCCAATCTCACGTTCCTTCCCCTTGAACTCAAGGTGTCCGACCTGGCATCCACCCTTCGGGCGGAATATCCGATTAGGACACCCGATGCGATACAGATTGCCACCGCAATCACCGGGCAGGCCTCGGTTTTTATCACCAATGACGAACAATTGAAAAAGGTCGATAAAATTAACATTCTCCTCCTCCGCGAACTGACGAAGTAGCACGCGGTTGGAATGCGCTTCTGCCCCTGCACTTCGCTCTCATGGACCTCTGTTGCGCTTTCTGACTTTTTCGTGTATGATTTTTTCAGATGAGGCTGAAGAAACAATGACGGACACGGCTCAAAAGATTATGCTCCTCTTTCAGAAGCACGCGAAGGTAGAACCGGGAATGGTTTTGACGTTCACCGAGATGTCGTGCAGGGCCAAGGAATGGGGGCCACACCATTCCGCAAGCCTTGAAGCGGCTATGGAGGAATTACGGGACGAAGGGTACGCGCTCATAACCACGCCTCACGGCCTTGAACTCACCGAGAGCGGCTATTCGTATCTCTTCAAAGAATGAAGATCAAGGGGGGGAAGTTGTCAGGCAAAGAGAATTCGAGGATTTTTATTCTTCCGCTGAAGCCGGTTCGCCTAATTTCACATTCACCATAAATACGGGCACGGCAAGCACGAGAACTGCGGACATCATCAAAAAAGAAACAAGGTAATCATAGCGGGCAATGAGAAATCCGGCGACGATGGGGCCCGAGGCATGGCCGATGTCGAAGATCGTTCCGAAGGTCCCCATTGCCGTCCCAAAATGCTTCTCTCTGCATACATCGGCCACGAGCGCGGCGGAGGACGAAGTTACCAGGGCTTCCCCGAGTCCGAACAGGACTGCCGCAGCGGCAAGAAGAGAAAAGTTTCTCAGGAGAGGGATAGCTCCGAACGAAAGTGCACAGAGGACCAAGCCCGCTGTTATGAGCGGCTTCCTCCCATGCCGGTCAGAGGTCTTTCCCATAATCGGTTTGGACAGAATGGTGATTACAACCTGAACTCCCCAGAGGAGACCTGCCTGGAATTCATTCAGCCCCGCGACCGTCACGGCATAAATGGGAAGAAATGCCTCCAGAGCGCCGACAGTCATGTTCTGCAATCCTTCCATGCTTGACGTGACGACCACCCGCCGGTCGCTCATCACCTCCTGAATGCCGGAGACGAACCTTCTGTACGCCTCTTTCAACCCGTTATGCTTCTCCGGCGGCCGTTCACCTCTGAGGATTCCGAGCGCCAGAAGGAGCGACAGGAGACCCGCAAAGCCGCTCACAAGATACGCGGTCTGAAAGTCTCCCAGGGAGGGATGTGACGCTCCCGTCGTCCTGTGAAGCATAAGCCCGCCGAGAGGAGCGCCGAGGAGATTGCCGATGATGGTCACCGAGGAGAAGAGGGACAGCAGTTCCCCTTTCCGCGCTCCGGCTACATCGGCAACAACAGCCATTGAAACAGGACCGTAGATTGCCGTCGCAAGGCCGTGGATGAACCTTATTATAATGAGCAGCTGATAATCCCCGATGAAGAGATAGGTGAAAGGCATGAAAGCAAAGAAGAGAAGACCGATAAGCATCGTTTTTTTCCTGCCCAAGATATCGGAGAGGGCTCCAGAAGGCAGCTTGAAGAAGATGCCGGTCACCGTCGATATACCGACAGCAAAGCCGATCGCCTCCGGCCCGGCGCCGAGATAAAGCGCAAAAAGAGGGAGCACCGGGCTTCTCGCAAGGGCGTACGAGAGCCTGGCGAAAAAGCCGACGGTGCAGAGAGCCCCAAAGGGAGAGAGGAAGCCTATCACGGTCACTTTACCCGGGTAAGTACGCAACTTCATGAGCAGACACGGCTCCAAAATTTCTTGAAATCAATGCAAAAAATTTTATCGTCATGTCCCCTTATATTCGTAATATCGGTTAGTGTTTCACCGGTGTCTGTCTGTCAAAATAGATGGACTTTCCGGTTATGCTCACCGGAATCCCAAGAACAACTTCACCCTTGATGAAACCGAGTGCCCGGGCAGCTGCGCCCACTCTCTGCTGGACCCTGTTGTCGACATTTAAAAGACTCGCTGTTTTGGCTGCTGATGAAAGGGCAACGCCGATGTCGATCATTCTCATCATACAATGGGGCCCTGTGTATCCCATTTCCTTGTCCTTGATCTGCCTGTGCTTTGTAAACTCCCCGCAAGTCCGATACCCGCATCCTCCACAGTCATACCCTGCGGTCACAGGCTTGCCGAGCCCGACCAGCAGAAGGGCCTGCGAATTCTCGATGTTGGATGCATCCCTTAGCCAATAGGCCTCGTTCGTGCTCTTCGGGGCATACTCTTTCATTGCCTGAGCGATCTTCTTCAGGTCCTCTTCTTGTGTGATTGCGGTAATTTCGAGGAAATCCTTTCCCCCAGCCTTCGGAGCCGTCCTTGCAGACGCTGCCATGAGTTTCACTGCCATTTCTGCAACTTCTTTCATTGCATACCTCCTCTATTCTGCCTTCACGACGAGAACGGCACAGCCCGCGTGTTCAATGACTCTTTTTGTCGCGCTTCCCATGAGGAGCTTCCTGACCCCTGTTTTCCCATAGGTCCCCATAACGATGAGATCGACACCCCTGCCTCCTGCTGTCTCGACGATGACATCGTACGATCTGCCGGTAGGTGTTAAAGCTTCTACTGCTATTCCCTCTCTCTGACCCGACTCGACCACTTTGTTCACATTCGATGCTGCTTCTTCCTGTTCAGTGTTATCGCGCATCGCAGAAACGGCAAGAATAGTGCTCCCGCAGCGCTTTGCGATGGCGATCGCCTCTGATACCGCTGCATTGCTGTGGGCAGAGCCATCAGCGCAAACCAAAATGGTCCTGTATTCAATTTTCGCGGCCCTCGGCACAACGAGGACCTTGCAGGGAGCGTGAGCTATAACTCTGGCTGCCACTTCTCCCATGAGGACCTTCATCAGTCCCTTCCATCCGCGCCTGCCGACGATGATCATATCCGCTTTCTTATCAACAGCCTCATCAATGATCGCCTGATGAGGTTCTATTCCTTCGTGAAAAATGGTCTCACATGACACGCCTTGCTGTGAAGCCCTCGTTTTTATTGACGCGAGGTGTCTGGTGACCTCGGCCTCCTCTTTCTCCAGAACGCTGGACCCTATGGTCTCGTATTCGGGGTTCGTCTCGAGAACCATCACCGCGTAGAGTCTGGTTGAGCACATCTTCGCAAAGTTGATCGCCTCTCTGATCGCACCCTCGCTGAACTGAGATCCGTCAGTCGCCAAAAGCAGCTTTTCGAGTTTTCCTATCGGACACACCTGCGCACGATCCATGATCTTATCCTCCTTTCATCGTGAGTTGATTCATTGAAGCTGCACCACCATCTTCCAGAGAAAGCCCGCCACGGCGGAGCCGATGATGACCGGGATCATTCCCCACCTGAGGCGCAACATCCCCACAAAAGCGACCACCGAGACGATCAGGGCAAACCAGTCAAATCCTTTTCCCTCGGGAAGAAGAACGTGATAGGTAAAGATGACGGAAAGGTTCAGAACGACCCCCACGACCGCCGCGGTAATAGTTGCGAGGGCGGCGCCGAGTTTCTCATTTCTCCGTACCCTTTCGATATAGGGCGCGCCGACAAATATCCACATGAAGCAGGGGACGAACGTGACCCAGGTGGTCAGCAGACCGCCAATGGCGCCGGCTATGGAAGCGTCCAGTCCCCGCGCATGTGTATACGCTGAAAGGTATCCCACAAACTGCGTTACCATGATGAGCGGCCCGGGAGTTGTTTCTGCGAGTCCAAGCCCGTCTATCATCTGCTCCGGCTGGATCCATCCATAATGATTCACCGCCTGCTGGCTGATGTAGGCGAGCACCGCATATGCTCCGCCAAACGTCACCATGGCAGCCTTACTGAAGAGCATTCCTATATCAATAAATATGTCGTTCCAGCCCCTCCAGAGTCCGAGCAGTACCAAGGGGCAAAACCAGAGAGGCAGGCAGACCGCGACGACTTTCAAAGAGTGTTTCCAGTTCGCCTGGCCATCCGGTGAGGGGTCGGCATCGGATAGAACATACTCAGAGGGATGGAACAGAGTATTTCTTGAGATCAGAGAAAATTTGTGAGGCACGATTATTCCGCCGGCATAGCCAAGAACCCCGGCAGAAAGAATAATGACCGGGAAGGGCACATGGAAAAAATAGATCCCGACAAACGATAACGCCGCAAGGGACAGGAGGACCCCGTTCTTGAGAGACCTTCTGCCGATGCGTATGACCGCCTCAGCGACGATTGCCGCCACAGCAGGTTTCAGGCCGTAGAACAGGGCCGCAACAACGGGGAGGTTTCCCATCGAAGCATACATCCATGAGAGGGTCCATAGAATGAACACCGAGGGAAGCACAAAGAGTACCCCTGCGACGATCCCTCCCCATGTCCTGTGGAGAAGCCATCCTATATAGATCGCCAGCTGCTGAGCCTCGGGGCCCGGCAGGAGCATGCAGAAGTTCAGTGCCTGGAGGAAATGATCTTCGGGGACCCATTTCTTCCTCTCGACCATGTCCCTGTGCATGATCGCGATCTGTCCTGTCGGCCCGCCGAAACTGATGAAACCGAGTTTCAACCAGTAGCGGAAAGCCTCCCTGAACGTCGGTTTTGGAGGCACGATCATTTCCTCTTGGTCAGCTCTTGGAGGCATAGAGCATCTCGAACACCTCCATGCCCTTCTCCAGGAGCATTGCATCGCTCCGGACTGTCCGGCGTATTCCAAAGAGAATCTCTTCGACGCCTTTCGCCTCACCGGGGTGGAACCGATCGTCCCGAATGTCGAGTTCATGGACGATTTCTGCGATTCTTTTCAGTGCCCTGTCTTTCAAGCCGAAGGATTTGATCAGTACCTCAAAGGTGCAGATATCGCCAACGTGGGTGAATTCTCCTCCCTGCATGTCAAAGACAACGTAATTTTTGCCGAGATCGCGCAGGTCCTTTTCTTCCGTGTATTGAAAGACGGCACGCTTGTCTATAAAACGACGAATGAGCCATGCCGATGCCATTCTGTCGACGTAGGGTTTCTTCCTCGTGACCCATACTCTCCCCTGGTAGTCTTCAACCCGTCTCAACGGTATTGCCTTGGAAGGAACTTCTTCTCGCGGTGCTTCTCCGGAAATTTTTTTGAGTTCTGCGGAAATACCGGTTATCCTTTTCTTCAGCGACTTCCCCGTTGCGGAAGAAAAGAAATCGATTCTCTGGATGTCGTCGAATTCCTTTCTCAGTTTGTTTAGGTTTTCCCGAAGAGCTTTGATGCCATGAACCTTTGATCCCTTTTTCAGGCTGGTCACTTTTGTTTCAAGATTGTCGAGGGCGTGAGCGACAGGAACAAGGTCCTTGTCCCTTTGAAGGTTGAACAGGGGTATGATCTCCTCATCCCTGATCGTCTCAATGGTTTTTACACTGACAAAGGCACCGTCACCTTTCATGGACGCGATCTCCGATACGAGCCACTGGAGGAATTCAGAGTGTTCGTCATTCAGGGGCAGGATATAGACGGCGCCCTTGAGCTGGACCGCGCCCGCCTTCATGAGCTTTCTCCAGACCTTCATCCGGTTGCTCACCGGTTTTGAAGGAACGCTGTAGAAGAAGATGAGCCAGCCTGTTGTGAGGCCTTTCGTCATGGTTTCATCCCAGGACACCCGAGTGATGTAACTTATGCTAAGAATGTAACATATGTTACAATCCATGTCAAGATAAAAAAAGCCCCTCGCGTGTGCGGGGGGCTTTATGAGCAACAATTAAAGTTTGGTTACATTAATTGCTCTGGGGCCTTTGGGGCCTTTTTCGACTTCAAAGCTGACGGACTGACCTTCTGCAAGGGTTTTGTACCCGTCGCCCTGAATGGAAGAAAAGTGGACAAAGAGATCGCTGCCGTCTTCACTCGTGATGAAGCCGAACCCCTTCGACTCGTTGAACCACTTTACTGTTCCCTGTGCCATTGCGAATACCTCCTTCTACGAATTGAGGTCCAAGAAAGGACCGGTGCAACAAAAAAGGCCGCAAAGCTCAAAGTCTTTGCGGCCTTCACGACGTACAAAAACTTCCGAAACTTCGTAATTAAGATAGCATACTGTGCCGACCATATGCAACAGAAAAAATAGGCTACTTCTTCTTTTCAACCGGGACAACCAAGACCTTGCAGGGAGCATGGGCCAGGACCTTCTCAGTGACGCTCCCGATGAGCAGTTTCCGAACGCTCTTTCTCCTGCCGTGTTTTCCCATGACGATCATATCGATCTTCTGTTTCCCGGCTTCTTCTATGATAAAGTGCGCCGGGTCTTCACCTTCATGGATGATGATCTCGCAGTCCACGCCCTCCTTCTTCGCACAGTCCTTGACCGATTCCATGAGCTGTCTCGTCTCGACCTCCGCTTTCTCGACGATCTGTGGCGCCAAGGTCGCATATTCGGGATTCACCTCGATGACCGACAAGGCATAGAGTTTTGTTTTACATACCTTCGCGATGCTCACCGCTTCCCGCAGGGCGGCCTCACTGTACTCGGAACCATCCGTCGCGAGGAGGATCTTTCTCAATCCCGTGATCGGGCACGCGTTCGCCATGGTCAGTGGCCTCCCCCCTTCAGGATGCCGGAAGCGGCAAGAACGAGGACGAGTACTTCAATGATTGCGATCATGCCGTAGACCGTATCTTTTTTCCTGAAGAGGATAGGCAGGATCCGCACGTAGCACAATGTCGTGATGCCGGCGAGGAAACTGATACCTACAAAATTGAGGAAATCCCCTTTGCCCAAGAGATGGACCCATGTCCAGCCCGGATGAATGCCCGTGGCCTTCAGGTATTCCTTGACCGGCATGCCCCAGTACTTGGGCAGATCGTTGAGCGGGATATATGCCGGAAGGATGCCGGATAGATAGATGATGAAGGTAATCACCAGCATGAGCAGTCCGAACTTCATCCCGATGTCGAGGAGTTTTGCGTATGCGAGCTGCTCTTCCGTTGCCTTTGGTCTATTGTGCATGGGAACCCTCCTTTAATTCCAGATGCCGAGGCCCTTGAGCAATGCCCTGAGCCCGGCAAAAATGAGGAGTACAATAACGATATAGCGGATCGCGGCCGGCTTTGTCTTCGCGAGGATCTGGACGCCCACAACTGAGCCGAGCATGATGCCGATGATCGACCGGACTACCATCATCGGCAGTACCGCCCCGTTATTCACATAGATCCATGCAGCCCAGGTGTCCGTTATAGAGAGAAGGAACTTGCTCGTCGCCACCGAGACTTTGAGCGGCGCGCCCATCATCAGATTGAGGACCGGGACGTTCGCCCAGCCGGCGCCGAGTCCGAACATGCCTGCCATGACGCCGATGAGAATAAAGGTCGCGAGCCCCATCGGGGTGCGGTGGATCTTCCAGTTCACTTCCTGCCCGGTCGATACCTCGTAGTAGACGCCGCTGATCCTGAGGGCTGTCGAGAGGTTATCGGCCTGCTTCACCTCGGGGAATTCCGATTTCCTCGCCATAAGCATGATCGCGACGATGCCGAGGATCGTTCCTCCGAGGGCTATATTCACGACTTTTGCGGGGAGCGCGAGTCCGATCATGGCGCCGACGATTGCACAGGAGGAGGCGATGAGCGCAACCGGGATTGCAAGCCTCAGGTCTGCCATGCCTTTCTTGAGCAACCCGGGACCGGCCGCCAGCGCCCCCGCAAGGGCAACGAGGAGCCCTGCGCCCCTGACAAAGTCTATGTGGAAGGGGAAAAAACCTCCGATGATCGGGACAAAGAGCACTCCTCCACCGACACCGCCGAGAACAGCGACAATCCCGAGGACAAAGGTGACGATGAAGAGAACAAGCGGCCAGATCCACCAGGGTGTGGCTGAACCTGCGGCGGATGATTCCGGCACAGCAGCATGTTCTTCACCAAAGGCGAACCCGGAACACGTTACAACGAGTAGTATGATGGCGAGAAGAAAAGCCCATCCCTTTGTGCCTGACATGCTTCTGCCTCCTTTATGACCTGTTTCCTGCTGTTGAATTAAGAAACATGGCGGTTGCATTACGAAACTGCAGTCAAAATTATAATGAGCCCTCCAAAGCTAAGTCAATGAAAAAGAGATTGTTAATTTTAATAGGTAACTAAGAGGAAGTTATAGAATGAAAAGAATATGGTATCAGTCTTCCGGGCTCAGGGAACCAGGAGAACCGGCAGTTCCGAAAGGTCCGGAAGCCGGTGCGAGACGCTTCCGAGCCATAACTCATGGAGCCGGTCCTTACCGGTTGTACCGGTCAGAATCATCGTTGCGCCAAGCCGCTGCGCTAGGGTAATGATCTCCTGAACAGCCGTGCCTGCAGAGAGGTGGTGCTCGGCCTCTATCCCTGCGGCCTTCAGATGGTCGCAGTAGCTTTTCAGTCTCTCCCTGCTCTCCTTTTCGATTCTGAGGGTCTCGGTCCGTTCCATTCCCTTCAGGATTTTAGAATCCATCACATGGACGACCGCTGCTTTTTGGACGACAGGGGCAAGGGAGGTGAGGAGATCAAGGGCATGCTGCGATGGAGGAGACCAGTCAGAGGCGAGGAGGGGCTTTTCAAAAATACGGTCGTTCACCCGGGTGACCTGTTGCCCCTGCAGTTCGCACTGCACCATGTATTCGTCGACCAGCACCGGCACCCGGCTCCGCCTGAGAATGTCGATGATGTGGGAGCTGGTGAAAAACTTCTCCATCCCGGTCAGGTTTCTCTTGCCCACGACAATGAGATCGGCGTTTTCTTCGCCGGCTGCAGCGAGTATCTTCGGGACCGGTTCCCCGGTTTCGATCCTGATGACGCTCGTGATCCCCGCCGGCGCGATGGTATCGCCCCAATCCTCCAGCTTTATTCTCGCCTCCTCTCTGAGGCGGTTCTCCTCCTCTCTGAGATATCCGCCGTAGGGAACGAATGTGACTTCTTCCCGGGGAATTACATGGTGGAGCACAATCTCCCGTAGCCCCGCTTCCTTGAGAACAAGGAGCGACCTCAACACGTGGAAATCGTACTCTCTGAAATTGGTCGGATAGAGTATTTTCTTGATCTGCATCGGGTCCTTCCTCCTTTACCGTCATGCAAAAAACAGGAATGTAACAAGGATGAAAACCGGAAACAGGAGTATCAACGAGAATTTTAGCATAAACCCGAAGAACGTCGGCATGGTTATGCCCGATTCCTCCGCAATAGACCTGACCATGAAATTCGGCGCGTTCCCGATGTAGGTCGCTGCCCCGAAGAATACGGCTCCGGCGGAAATCGCCTCAACATACAGCG
>JBLNHB010000104.1:0-3249 GCA_050268805.1 bacterium
ATCGTTAGCCTTTTGACCCTCTTTGTTTTCCGGGACAAAGGATATCACGGTCTTCCAGAGAAAGATCGCATCGCCGATGTTTCCCTCACGGTATTTTTCGAGGCCGTTTTCGGTGAGGATTTTCGAGCAGGACCGGATCTGCTTGTGCAGGAAGAAACCGTCAAATGACAAAAAAGGAGTGATGTCTTTATGCTGGTTGCACTTCTTGTGAACTGCATAGTAGATCGTTCCTGCGGTTGCATACTCATGATGATGAAACGCCTCATCACCCCTTGTCTTAATCTGCTCGATGGTTTCTATAAAATGGTCTCTCAATGCCCTATTCTGGGGATCCCGGCGGTAGCTGTATGAATAAGTGTCGAGCGCCTTTCCGTAGTTGCTCGCCGCGAGGTGATATTCTGCTTCACGAACCGCTCTCCGGGTATCCTGATCATTGTCGTGAAAGAGGTTGAGAGAGGTGCAGCCTTCTGTGGTCAAGAGGGGTATGAGCACCAGGAAAACGGTAAAGCGCATGGCCGGCTTCTTCACCTTACTGAGGTCCTTCGACCTTGAAGGGATATTCTTCGGAAATCGTGCAGGTATCGATGATCTTGCTGAATACCTCGACCACCCTGGGATGGAACTGTTTACCCGAGAAGATGATCAACTCCCGCAAAGCTTCGGTTTGCGAAAATGAGTGTTTGTACGGCCTGGTTGAGGTCATCGCGTCGAATGCATCGGCGACGGCGATAATTGCAGCGAAGAGAGGGATCTCCTCCCCGGACAATCCGTCAGGATATCCCTTCCCATTGTACCACTCGTGATGATGCTTGACCGCCGGGATGTACTTATGCAATGATGCAGCCCGGCTCAGGATTTCTGCGCCATATTCGGGATGGCGGATGATCTCGCGGTACTCGCCGGAATCGAGTGTCCCGTCCTTGAGGAGCACGAAATCGGGAGTTCTGAGTTTCCCTACATCGTGGAAAAGGCATGCGATTTCGAGATCTTCGATCTCTTTCGGGCTGAGCCTCATCGCTTCGCCGATCCTGACCGAGATCCGTGCAACTCTCGTTGAATGTCCGAGGGTGTAAGGGTCGCGCGCATCGATCGCTGCGGCGAGCACGCGAACCGTTGAAACATAGGCCTCTTCGAGTTCATTGGCGTATCTGCCGAGTCGCTCCTGCTGTGAGGTGATGAGATCGGTCATCTGGTTGAAGCTTTCCGTGAGTTTGCCGAGTTCGTCCCGGGAATATATCTTCAATGGTTTTGACCGCTTCCCTAATTTCAGTCCTTCCACCCCGGCGGCGAGTTCCCTGATCGGACGGATGATGAACGAAGTCACGAGCAGAATGAAAAAGATACCGATGAGGAGGGTCACCGAAAGGCCGGCGAGAACCCGGTTCCTGGTCCCCAGCTGTGCTTCGATCAAAACTGATTTATTGATGCCCACGATAACCGTCCCGATTCTTTTCTCACCGAAGGTAATGGGCGTGAGAACTTCGATGAGGTTATTCGCCGGTGAGCGAACCTCATACACGATGGAACCGTCATCATTTTCTTTCAGGGTCTCGCCATGCGAAGGAACAAACTGCCCCCCCTGTTGCCGGATGTCGCTATGAGCGATAATTTTCATGGTGCGGTCCATGACCGCAACATATTCCAGATCAGGGTTTGCATCGGTTATTCGTGCAACAACATTGTAGATACCGAGCATATCACGCGAGAGGATGTTGTAGGAAGCGACTGAGGAAGCGCTCTTTCCGAGAGATTCCGCCCGCTTGATGACCTCGCCCAGAACATATCGGTTCATGGTGTGGACTGTAAGGAGCGAAAAGAAAAGTGCGGTCAGGAGCAGAAGGACCGCCATAAAAAGGGAAAGCTTGAATCGAATCTTCGTGAACACCATAACTAACCGGTCAAAGAAAACAGGGTGCCCTAACGGCCGATTTGACAACGCACCTTATTTTTACTCTAAAATCAAGCTAAAGTCAAGCATAAAGTATATAAATGTAACTCATTTCACCTTAAGGATTTTTTTATTACAAAATTAATTTTCATTTATAAAATAGTTATCGGAACAATGTTATAAACCTTGAAGTAAAATTGAAAATTTCCTCATAGTAAAGTTAAAATTTTGAGTATTTTAAAGATCTGATTAATTCAAAAGGAGGCTCCATGCAGCAGTTAACCGAAAAGTGGATCAAGGAAAAACTCTATAAGACAGCGGTCAGCATAGACGATGAGGCTCTCCTGGAGAGGTGCATAGAGGAATATTCCGATTACTTACTGTCTATCGTCATTCAAAGCGGAAGAGTCGAGAAATTCATAAGGAATTTCTTTAAGGGTTTTCCTGATTCCCACCGGGACATGTTTATTGCAGCGGTTCTCAAATATCAAGATGACCCTGAGGAATTGAAATACGTCATGACCGACATCATCTACACCCTGCACTGGACAAAAAGCTTTGACACGACCAAGAAGATGGTACAACAAAAGTACCTGTAATCATTCTGGATTCGTCAGCGTCCGATAGAGGGCTGTCTTGGATTGCTCTCCGGCGCGCTATTCTCCCTCCCGATTGATTTCTTTTTTCTCAGACCAGTATAATTTCAACGGCGATGGGGTTCGCCTTTAACTGTCCGATTCGGGCTGATGACTCCTGCTCTATCAATGAGTAGGATTTTTTATTTACCTCAGTGTGGAAAGTTCTCCGTAATGGCAAACGTTCTGATCATTGGTATGGGTGGTTTCATAGGGGCCATAGCCCGCTATGTCGTTGCCGTATGGATCGGGCAAAACTGGGGGAGGAGCTTTCCCCTTGGCACCTTTGTTGTGAATGTGAGTGGAAGCTTTCTGATTGGATTGCTCATGGTTCTCTTTACTGAAAAATTTATGGTGAACCCCCAATGGAGATTGTTCCTCGTTGTCGGTTTTCTCGGTGCTTACACCACCTTCTCGACGTTCGAATATGAGACGGGAAGCCTGATGGGGGACGGAGAGTTCCTCATTGCGCTGCTGAATATCATTCTGAGCGTTGTACTCGGATATGTCGGGATGAAGATGGGTGAAGTAGTCGCAAAAATCATATAGGAGGTCTGCATGATCACTAGAGGACCTGCAAAAAAGCTTACGATTTATGTCGATGAAACAGACAGGTTCGGCGGAAGGCCTGTTTACGAGGTGCTCATAGATGTCTTCTATCGGGCGAAGATTGCCGGTGTTAGTGTGTTTAGGGGAATGGCCGGTTACGGAAGCGATGGAGTCCTC
>JBLNHB010000105.1:0-3170 GCA_050268805.1 bacterium
ATCCAAGGGGTCGAGAGGTTTGATATGAAGTCAGCCTTGTTCATTCATAAATGCTCACGGCATGATGAGCGGGCATGACTCCTCGATTTTTTGAAATCGATAGAGTATTTTAATTTGGTAGAGGTTTGCTTTGATGATGAATGAATCGCGCTGTGCCTATCGTGGCTTTATGAGAGCTTACATTATGGTATCGATGCAAAAAATTGTATCGCCATGCCCGCTCATATTCTGGAGGTGGTTATGATCAAGTTCAATGGAGTCAATCATCTTGCCATGGCAACGGGTGACATGGACAGGACGATACGGTTCTGGCGGGACCTGCTCGGCATGAGACTGGTTGCCGGACTGGGGAGTCCAGGATACCGGCATTATTTCTTCGAACTTTCAGGAAATGACCTGCTCGCCTTCTTCGAATGGCCGGGTATAGAGCCTGCCGAGGAGAAAGAGCACGGAAGACCGGTTTCGGGGCCGTTCATCTTTGATCACGTTTCGTTCGGTGTCGAGACAGAGGATGATCTCTGGGAGCTGCAGGACAAACTGAACGCCGCCGATGTCTGGGTTTCAGAGGTCATCGACCACGGATTCATTCACTCCATTTATGCCTTTGATCCGAACGGCATACCCATTGAGTTCAGCCATTCTGTGGAGGGAAGGGACATACGGAGAAAGCCGGTTATGATCGATGCGCAGCCATCGGCGATCACCAGGGAAGGCCCTGAGCCTCAGTCCGGCCGGTGGCCGGAGGTAAAAAAGCCTACGCCCCTGCAAGAGCGCAGGGTCTATCCCGGAGCGGGCAGTGAACTGTATCACGGAAAGAAGACCTGAGGGAAATCATGCTTCCTTCTCGCCGAGGTCGAGCTTGACCGAGAGGAAGCCCATGATGTCTTTCAGGGTTATGATTCCGACCAGCTTGTCGCCCTCGACGACCATGAGCCTGCTGTTCCCTGACTGACTCATGCTCGAGAGCGCCCTGACGGCGTCGATGTCAGGACTGATGGTATTGATCCGGGAACACCCGCTCAACAGTTCACCCACTCTCCTGGTGGCCCATTGTTCAGCAGGCACTTCCTTGATCTGCTTCGTAGTAATGCATCCCACGAGATTTCCGTTATCAACCACCGGGAACATCTTGAAGTGGTACTTGTAGATGTAGTCTTCCACGAGTTCCCGAATGGTGATGGATGACGGTATGGTCACCGGGTCTTTCTTCATGAACCGGCGCACCTTCTCGCCCTCGAGCGCTTTTCTCATGACTACCTGCTGGTAGGACATCTGGGAGGCGTTCCGGAGAAAGAGGCCGATGATGAACCACCAAACCCCGCCGATGACCGCTCCGGTGAGCACGTTGAGAATCCCAAAAAAGATCATGAAGAGGCCGAAGAGCGAACCCATCTGCGAGGCGATGCGGGTAGACCACCGGAGATTTCCCTTCCACTGCCATAGAATGGAGCGCAGCACCCTTCCCCCGTCGAGCGGGTAGGCCGGAAGGAGGTTGAATCCGGCAAGGACCAGGTTGATGACAGCGAGGTACCAGATGACGCCGGTAAGGACGACCGAATACCCGTACGTGAGGACAACGAGGAGGAAGAAAAAACCGGCAATGAGGATGCTCGCAGCCGGTCCCGCAATCGCCATGAAGAACTCCGCCTTTGCACTCGGCGGCTCTTCATCCATTTCAGCGACCCCTCCGAAGACGAAGAGGGTAATGCCTTTCATGTGGATGCCGAAACGGCGCGCGACAAGGGAATGAGAGAGCTCATGGAAGATGATCGAGAGAAAGAGCCCGAGTGCGCCGGCGACACCCATCCACCAGTACGTCAGCTCAGGAAGCCCTTCGTATTGGCCCGGGAAAAAGCCTTTTGCGAGGGACCATGTTATGAGAAAGGCGATAATGAGCCAGCTGACATCGATGCGTACTTCAAAGCCGAGGAGCCTGAAAAGGGTGATACGCTTTCCGAACATACAATGCCTCCTGAGCAGGTATTCTTTACGGCATGGGGAAAAGCATGAGCAAAGAACCTAATTTTCCCCTTTCCGGGGGATGAACATCCGTTATGCTTCATTATAGCACAGGCTTTTTCACTCCCCAAATTGTAATGAGAAGGCTTGGCGCGGATATGGGGCAATGCCGTTGCTCGGGGGGGCAGTGCATTGACATTTTCCTGTCAACATGGTATTGATTAATACATTTTAAGCCTGTTCTGCTCAGGTTCCGTCATCATGCAGTCAGAGGGGAAGGTCCATGGAACAGTACGACGTGGTCATCATGGGTGCCGGCCCGGCCGGGTTACGATGCGCCGACATCTTAGGCGGCTCCGATCTCTCCGTCCTCCTCCTGGAGCGGAAAGAAATTGTCGGAGCAAAAACCTGCGCCGGCGGGCTGACGGTCCTCGACGACAGCTTTCCCCTGCCATATGAAAAGACCCTGAGTTTCAGAAACCAGCATGTCTTCTTCGGGGGGAAAGAACATACGCTGTCCCTGAAAAATCCTATTCGTGTCATAGACAGGACCGAATTGGGTCAGTACCAGCTCGATAGGTTGAAGGGATTTCAAAACATCACGGTCAGGATAGGGACGTCTGTTGAACGCGTTGATGGCAGCCACGTTGTCCTGCATGATGGCAGCACAGTGTCCTTTCGCTACCTCGTGGGCGCAGATGGCGCCTCTTCAATGGTCAGGAGGCATCTCAAGCTGGAGAATAGGATATACATGGGGATGCAATATGTCATTCCTGGGAAGCATGATAAAATGGTCTGGTTCTTCAATCCGAAGCTTCTCGGGAGCGGGTATGCATGGATATTCCCTCATAAGACGTTCGTTTCTTCAGGGGTGTTTTACAATCCGCTTCTGATCTCCGCGCAGAATGCGAAGAGGGCCCTCCACGAATTCCTTGACGGGTACGGACTGGATTATAGAGCAGGGAAGTTCGAGGCGGCCCCCATCAATTGCTGCTTCAAGGGTATCCTGTTTGGGAATGTTTTCCTGGCCGGAGACGCCGCGGGGTTGGCCTCGGCAGGAACAGGGGAGGGGATCTCCTACGCCCTGGCAAGCGGTGAAGATGCGGCAAGAAACATCCTCGATCACACGTATCCCTTTACAAAGCTCAGGAGCATGATCCCCTTTAAGGAGAGACAGGAACGGATCGCGTCTCTCTTTGAAGGCGGAAAGA
>JBLNHB010000106.1:0-3731 GCA_050268805.1 bacterium
ATTATATATGATTTTCAAGAGAGTTTCGAGTTCATGCCGCAGCAGGGGGGGAGCAATGCTCCGGCGGCTTTACGGAGTTCGGGAGAATTTCAGGAAATGGAATCCCCATGCATTGAGGCCGACATACAACCCGGGATCGAGCATCTTATTGCCGTCCCGCTCATAGATTTTATCGGTCAGGAGATCTTTCAGCCACCAGGTCCAGCCGGCAATTTCATTCCACGGCACTCTGACGTGCGCCTGGGAGATTGAATCAGAGAGATTCACGGTGATAAGGTAGCGCTCATCGTCCTTCTTCCAGCACCATGCAACGATGTTCAGATAGCTCTCATTGTCCGGCCAGCCTTCCTTCTCGCAGAGCTGCCAAACGCTTCCTCTGAAGATATCCGGGGGACCGGCCTTCAAGAGAGCATGGTAGAAGGAGCGGAGCCCATAGTCCACGGGCTCATCCGGCCTTCTCCCCAGCTGCACGGGGAGTTTGATCTTCTTCCCCTCGAACTGTCCCTCATGGAGCAGTTTCGCTCCCGGCAGGGTGAGGATGGTGAGCGCTGCGGCACGCTGCTTCCCGTCGGGTAAGGTCACTGCGGCGCGGGGCTCGTCGTGGTTCTCGATGAAGCGGACAAGCCTGTTCTGATAGCCAATGTCGGCGAGGAGGTGAAGCCTGACCGATTCTCCATTATTGTGGACGAGCCGGTCATAGAGCCGCTTGTCATAGCAGTAATCGAACCCCTGCTGCTGCAGTTCCCATTCGAGGTCCCAGTATGCCTCTGCCATGAAGAGAACGTTGGGATGACTTGTGCGAAGTGCGGAAATGACCTCGACCCAGAATTCTGTTGCTGGTTTTGATCCTGCACGGGAGCCCCAGGTCCTCTCGAAGACATGGTTCATGAGGAGCATCGCCATATCACACCGCATGCCGTCACACTGATCGGCGATTGATCTGACGGTGCCGATGGCCGCTTCTCTGAGCGCCGGATGAAAGGCATTGAGCTGCGCCGTATCGGTCCAGGGCGGGAAGAAGGGGTCACGTCCGCAGGCAATGATCGTTGTCCCAGCCCTGAAGAACTCCCCGGGTGCTCTCGCGACATCGTCCTCATTGCCCTGAATGAAATGGTCCGGATGCTCCAGGACCCAGGGATGATCGGGAGCCACGTGGTTCGGGACAAAATCGAGGATCAAACGAATCCCCTTCTGGGAGAGTTTCTTCCTGGCAGCGGCGAGTCCCTCGGTTCCGCCGAGGTGCTTGTCGACCACATATCGATGGACGCAGTAGGGGGAGCCGACGACGTCCTCGGCTGAGTAATCAGGCAATGCCATGCGATATTCGGCCCGGAGTCCCGGATGCTCCCGGGAAATCCGGATGCCTTCGGGACTGCGCTCCCATACGCCCATGAGCCACACTGCGTCGACGCCCAGGGAAGCGATGGCATCCCACTCTTTCTGAGGAACATTAGCGAGCGTGACCCGGCCCTTGGACTGCCTGCTCAGCTCCTGGAGCCAGTCCCAGGTGTTGATTTCATAGATGACGGGGTGTTCAGGCCATGCGGACATACACCCATGATAGGTGATTCACCATCAAAAGGCAAGCAGGCTGAGAGCGATCAAGAAATGTGCGCCTGCCGGCCATTCAGGAAGACTGCTTTCACCGTAAGGCCGTCAAGGACAATGAACGTTGCAGGGGAATGTTGCCTGATCGGGCCGTTGACAGAGGACAGCAGAAGGCGCTCGCGAGGAACGCCGGCTTGCTCAAGCAGGCCCAGCTCCCCGGCATAGGATTCGCCATAGGGAATGGATGAGGTGCCGGCATCGCTGCCCGGAAGGATTGTTACGCCTATCTCCGCTGCCAGACCAACGGTCCGAAGATGGGATGCGACAGACGCGGACATTCTTCTTCCTGTCTCTGTGTCAGGGAAGCGCGGCAGCAGGGATGAGAAAGCATACAGAGTCGGGATGAGGACGCTTCCCTTTTCTTTCATGAGACGGAGCGTTTCCCGGGACGCAGAGAAGCCATGGACTACGGCTGAGACCCCGGAAAGGACCGCATCTGCTATCGCCGTGTCTCCGTTGGCATGGCAATACACCGGCAGTCCGTGCTCCCGGGCAGAGGAGACGATGTGCGAAAGCTCCTCACGGGAAAACCCTCCCCCGGTTATCTCGCCTGTTGCCGGATCGAGGATGCCGGAGTTTACGACTTTGATGTAATCCACTCCCTCCCGCGCAAGGGAGCCGATGAGCTCCCGTGCCTCATTCATGTCAGCTACGCCTCTGCCGATAGATTTGCCATAGGTCCCCTGCCGGTAAATCGCCTGCCCGGACGTCCTCACGTCTGTACTCTTCCTGAGCAGGTCCTTCATCTTCAATCCCGTCTCTCCGGGGCTTCCGCCCTCAAAGACCGTGGCAATGCCATGGGAAAGGAGCGCGCTGCCGATCTCATCCGATCGTTCCGGAGCATGCCTGAAGAAATGGAGATGGAAGTCGCAGAAGGGGGGCGAGATTGCAGAGTTACGGTAATCGAGAACCTCGGTATGTTTCGAGGCCCTGATATTTGATCCGATTTCTGCGATGCGGCCGTCCCGAACTAGGAGGGACAGGCCCGTCATGACGAGTCCTCTGCCGGAGTCAACGAACGCTGCCGCATGAATGAGAAGATTCCCTGGTGTGCTCATTCCGGGAGGGATCGCTTCTGTCTCAGCATCAGCATGATCATGTCGACCGCCTCTGCCACCGGCACCATGTTCGTGTCTATGGTGAGGTCAGGATTCAGAGGCTCCTCGTACGGCGCATTCACTCCGGGGACAGGCCAGCCCGTGGTCGCCTTTCGGTAAATATCCCGCGGCGCCTGGTGGGTATCGGTTCTCTTCTGTTCGCGGTGCGCGCATTCCTCGACCGGACACCGAAGGTAGACCTCCAGGTAATCTTTGATGGTTTCCCGCGCGAGGTCCCGCCATTTCCTGAGATTGGCTGTTGCATCAATAATGACCGTGTGGCCGTTCTGATTGAGCATAACGGCAAGGTATACTAGGGAACGATACAGAAGATCTCTCTCCTGCTCCGAATAGGTCGGCTCGGGAGTAACGACCTTTCTCAGGTCGTCCATCCTCAGGACGACCGCACCGGGCATCAATGTCTTCAGCGCCTCAGCGACGGTGCTCTTGCCGCTTCCCGGCAGGCCGGTTATCCAGAGTACGAATGCCATGGTTTCTCCCGCTACCTTATAAGGTGATTATATGATGGAGGAATTTTCAAAAAAAGGGAAGAGGAACGGCAGGCATTGGTTCACTCGAGTATACTATAATTGAAGTAAACAACGGCCAATAACCAGATCGAGGTCGCCGGGATTCGCCTCGGCGGGAAGAATTGCAGGGCGCTCCTTGGGCAGCGGGAGTAAAAGTTCCAATGCCCGGGCACCAAGAAAAAGAGATCGAGTCAAGGGTTTATTCAAGATGAACGAAATGACGAGGATGGCCTGGCTCCGTATCTTTCTGCGGGTTCTTTCCGTCGGATTCCTCGCGGCGTTCATTCCTTGGATCACACTCATTCTCCTGAACGCGCCCATTCTCGCACCCGGCAGTAGACTTGCACCACTGCTCAGATTCCAGCCCTACAATGTCCACTACGAGAGCATGATGGCAGCCATCTACATAGCGTGGGCGGTTATGCTGTGGCGTGCCTCAGGCAATCCTGCAAAGCACCCTCTCTTCATCGATTTCACGATCTGGGCGACCGCGGCT
>JBLNHB010000107.1:0-2880 GCA_050268805.1 bacterium
GACAAACGGGGGGTCACAAACGATCAATCTGACGGTGAGCTATGTCAAGAAACCGGAATACCTCGAGGGGCTCCTGATGGCGGTCTTTCGTGATGCGACTCCTCCGAAGATGGAGAAGACAACGAAACTGAAGTCCGTTGCGAAGGAGCGGGCGAGCCAGAGGACCGCGGAACTGGAATACGAGCTGAGGTCTGCGAAGGAGCATCTCCAGACCGTCATCGAAGAACTTGAAACCTCGAATGAAGAGCTTAAGTCCATGAACGAAGAGCTCCAGTCCTCGAATGAAGAACTCCAGTCTACGAATGAAGAGCTGGAAACATCGAAGGAAGAGCTCCAGTCTGTGAACGAGGAGCTGGTCACCGTAAACTCCGAGCTCCAGAACAAGATCGATGAGCTCTCACAAGTGAACAATGATATGATCAACCTTCTTGCCAGCACGCAGATCGCGACGATCTTCCTCGGCAATGATTTGCGGATCAAACGCTTCACGCCGCCCATGACCGCGGTCTTCAAACTTATCCAGACCGATGTGGGACGGCCTATCAGCGACATTGTTTCGAGAATGGATTACGCCGATCTGGTTCAGGACACTGAAGAGGTGATAAAGACCCTCTCGACGAAAGAGAAGGTCGTCCGGGGAGAAAACGGGGCCTGGTTCCTCATCCGGATCATGCCCTATCGCACCATGGCGGACGTGATCGACGGGGTTGTAGTTACCTTTATTGATATAACCGAGCAGAAGAAGGCGCAGGAGACCCTGCAGGACGCCCTGAATTATTCGGACGGCATCATCGAGACGGTACGGGAGCCCCTCGTTATACTCGACGCCGGCCTTCGCATTCGTTCGGCAAATAAATCCTTCTATACGACCTTTGAGGTAACTCCGGAGGAGACCGAAAATCAGCTCATCTACGATCTCGGCAATCGGCAGTGGGACATTCCGGCCCTGAGAGAACTTCTCGAGAAGATCCTGTCGGAGAATGTCCGATTCGAGGACTTCGTGGTCGAGCATACGTTTCCGACCGTCGGGCGGATGAAGATGGCGCTCAACGCCCGCCGGTTCTTTCAGCAAGGAAAACAGACAGAAATGATCCTTTTGGCGATGGAGGATGTGACAGATAGGCGATAGGGCAGATGCCAAAAAGAAGGCATTTATGAAAAAGACTTCTCATAAATCGAAAACACTTGCCTCACTGCGAAAGAGGGCGGAGGAAAAGCTCCGTCAGCAGACCGGGAGACTGGAAGAGATCTCGACGAAGGACATCGAAAGCCTGATCCAAGAACTCGGGACGTACCAGATCGAACTCGAAATCCAGAACGAGGAGCTTCGGCGGTCGCAGGAGGAGCTTGAAGCCTCCCGCAGGAAATATGTTGACCTCTATGACTTTGCTCCTGTCGGGTATTTCACCTTTGACGAAAAGGGCCTGATACGGGAGGTGAACCTCACCGGCTCGCAGATGTTGGGATTCAATAAGCGCCTCTTGCTCAACAAACCTTTCTATCCTTTCATAAAGAAGGACGACATGACGGTCTTTCGCGCGCACCACACCGAGGTGATGGAGAAAGGCGTGCTGCATACGTGCGAAATCAGACTCCTGAGAAAGGGCGGACAACTGTTCTATGCCCAGCTCCGGAGCGTCCGCGCTGAGGATATGAGCGGCGATGAAATTCACTGCCGGACGGCGGTGATCGATGTCACTGAGCAAAGGAAGGCGGAAGAGAGAACAGAACATCTTGCCTCTTTTCCCCAATTGAATCCGAATCCGATTATAGAAGTAGATTCTTCAGGAAGGGTTCTCTTCGCTAATCCGGCAACAAGAAAGATTCTGAAGAGCGCGGGTCTGCCCGATGGAGATGTCCATGTCTTCCTGCCGGAGGACATGGACATTATTTTAAGAGACTTAGGCCGGAAAAAAGAGGCGGTGATTTATCGTCAAGTTATCGTAAAAGATAGGGTCTTCGGCGAGACCGTGCATCTTTCTCCTCATTTCAATGTTGTGCGTATTTATGCCTATGACATCACTGCACGCAAGCGGGCTGAGGAAGCTCTGCAAGAGAGTGAAGCGAAATTCCGGCTCATTTCCGAGACGAGCATTGATGTTATTTTCCAGACTGATTCGGAGGGTCTGATTACCTATTGTTCCCCCTCAGGTGAAAAGTATGGCTATTCCATTGAAGAGGTCACGGGAAGAAGTTTTGGAGACTTCTTGTCGCCTCATGAATTGCCGAAGGCAAAGGATGCCTTCCAGAAAACAATGACCGGAGAACGTATCGAACGTCTCGAGCTGCGGATGCTGAGAAAAGACGGGACACCTATCCATGCTGAATTGAATGTGGCCCCCCTATTGAAGAAAGGGAAGATCATCGGCATCCAGGGAATCGCCCGTGACATTACCGAGCGCAAACGGGCGGAGGATGCTCTCCATAGAGTGAAGGAAGAGTTGGAACTGAGGGTCATGGAACGAACCTTGGATCTGGTAAGGGCCAACGAAGAACTGGAGGAGGAAATTGCCGAACGAAAGCGTGCAGAAGAACGGCTGCGAGAAAACGAACTCCTGTTGCACTCAGCGCTGGAATCCCTGCGGGATTCCGGCGATCAGTTGCGCAACCTTTCGGTTCATTTACAGGCCGCCAGAGAAGAAGAGAGGACAACAATCGCGCGAGAGATTCATGATGAACTGGGACAGGTATTGACCGCCCTCAAGATGGACCTCTCCTGGGTAAGCGGTCAGTATAAGGATCACAAGACGCTCTTTGAAAAATCAAAAACCATGCTGGCTATTGTTGATTCGACGATCCAGGCAGTAAAAAGGATCGTCACTGAACTGAGGCCGGGAGTGCTGGACCATCTCGGCCTCGGGGCAGCGATTGAATGGCAGG
>JBLNHB010000108.1:0-4308 GCA_050268805.1 bacterium
TCCATGGACATCCGCTCAAAGGCGTCGGTCAATTTCTTGTCCATGCGGACAGCAGTGTCGTAATCATGGTAATGGGAGAGGTCTGTGCTCGCGATGATGATCGCCGAGCTGTCCTTTCTCAGCAGCTCGACGAGCTTTCCGGTGAGGTATTCGAAAGACTCCTTCGTTGGCGACCCTACGAGGATCGGAACGATCGTAAAATCCTTCATGGTCCTCTGGAGAAAGGGGATCTGGACTTCCAGGGAGTGCTCTTTCTCGAATGCTTCTGGATAGAACGTGATCTTCGATGGTTCATGGATCAGCGATTTGGCGACCTTTTCATTGATCCTGACCTTTCCCAGGGGTGTCTTCATGCTTCCCGTGGCATACACTGAAATACCGGTAAACGCAGTGTGGTGGCTCGGGCCGATGAGGATCACTGTCTTAATGTCTCTCTCTTTGAGTTGCTTATACGAATAGGCAGCGACCTGCCCGGAGAACTGGTATCCGGCATGCGGCGAGATCAGGGCAATGAGCTTTCCCTCAACATGCAGGTTTTCCGCCTTTGAGAGAAAACCGTCAACCATTTCGGCCAGAGCGTTTCTGTCCGCAGGATAAAAGGCACCGGCAACTGCCGGTTCCTTGATGTTCTCTTTACAGCCGGCAGTTGACACGACGAGAAAAATAGAGAGAAATACGAACAGAAACGACTGTCTATGCAACATCTGCTTTCCTCCAAAACATCGCTTTCTTCAATTTGTTCCTCTGCTGGATCTTTTTGCCGATGATAGAGATGAAACCTCCCAAAAGAAAAAATCCTAAAAACTGTCTCCTTGTCATATCAGCTCCATATTCCGGCAATGGGGCTGCCGCAGAAGCCGCACTTGCCTGAACGTACGTTGTTCTGTTTCACATAATACCCGATCCGCTCGATAAGAAGCTTTCTGCATGCCGGACAGAAGGTATTCTCGGCCCCGCTTCTGAAGTTCCCGATGTACGTATACCTGAGGCCGCTCTCCATCGCGGTATTCCTGACGTTGTTCAACGTCTCCGGAGGGGTCGGCGGCAGGTCCTTCAATTTATAGTTGGGAAAAAAGCGGGAGAAGTGCAAGGGAACGTCAGTACCGAGGTTCTTCACGATCCATTGGCACATCTCCCTGATCATCTTCATGTCATCATTGAGCGTCGGGATAACGAGGTTGGTCAGTTCGAGCCATACACCCTCGCTCCTGAGAACGACCAGCGCATCGAGGACCGGTTTCAGTCTCCCCCCGCAGATCCTGCTGTAGAAGTCCTCGCTGAACGCCTTGAGGTCGACATCCGCCGCGTCCATCAGGCGTGAAAGCTTCCTGAGCGGCTTCTCATTGATATATCCACAGGTATGCATGGTGTTCCTGATACCGAACCGCTTGGCGACCTCTGCGGTGTCGTACATGTATTCATAGAAGACCGTCGGCTCGGTATAGGTGTAGGTTATGGTCCTGCAGCCGGAGAGCATCGCCTGCCTCACAACATTGTCGGGCGGCAGATCATAATGGCCCGCATCTTCCGGTTTTGCCTGGGATATCTGCCAATTCTGGCAGAATTTGCACCCGAGTACGCAGCCCGCGGTCGCAATCGAAAATGCGGTTGTTGCCGGAAGGAAATGAAAGAACGGCTTCTTCTCGATGGGATCGATTGCTACTGCGCAGGGCTTGCCGTAGACGAGGCTGTAGAGGACACCGTCCTTGTTCATTCTTGTCCTGCAACCGCCGACCTGGAAATCTTCAAGAGCACACTCGGTCGGGCAGAGTTCGCAGACGATCGTTTTCGCCATGCGCTATTATAAAACTTCTACTCTTTTTGCCTCCAGTACTCTCCCCGGTGAAGGCTCATGCCTTTCTTCGAAATCACCCGCTCATAATAGAATCTCCGCTGAAGGTAATCACCGATCGGAACAATGATATACTCCTGGAACAGAGGAAATGAGATCGTGCAGACGACAAGGAGTACTGTCACGATCATTGCTATCCGGAACTTCCTATCATCGTTCATGGGGCTCATACCTCCACGGACAACGGGCTGCTTAAATCTACCGGGAATAGCCTCTTTTTCACAACACCCCTCCGCTCATCAGAGAGAATCGCGTCCCGAGATCGGGACGGTTGCTTTTCAATAATTTCTTTCAGTATGGTAGAAATATGAAACAACTATTCCTCACTTTCGCAATTTCCTCGTTCCTGATTCTCTCTGCGTCGGCAGATTGTGAAGCCATCCTCTACAAATACATTGATGCCGAAGGGACGATCGTTGTCACCGACAAGTTCCCTGACATCATAAAAAAGATTTCCCTTGACCACACTTCAAACCGGCTGAATGAATATATCGACGAGGATGGTGTTCTCGTCATCATGAGCCGGCGGCCGGATGCAGGGAAGATTCTTCCCAAACAGGACGTTCCTCCCAGACAGGAAATTCCTCCGGATTATCGCCAACTGCTCGTTTCTGAAGACATTGACTATGAGTTTTATGATGTTTACGGGGCGAATTTTCATGAACTCCTTAAGTCCATGGAAACGGCCGGCCCCTATGACAAGAAGATAGGCAGGAGGGTTCCCGGCCAGACCCAATGGCGGCTGGGCTGGTCCTACGACAGCCGCTACCAATACACATACGACCACGATAACAAGCATATCCATGTCAACCTCGATGTTTCCGATGTCCAGATTGAGTCACAGATTAAAGTCATGCTCCCAAAAATCGGAGATGGTGTCCGCCTGAATGAACAGGATTTGAAACACTGGGACGACTTCATGAAAACACTCATTGAACATGAAAACGACCATGTCAGGATCATCAAGGAAGGAACCGATGCAGACAGGTTCAAGCAGGAGCTTGCTTCGCTTGGACCCTTCGATATCCCCCATGACGGCGGAGGCGATATGGACCACGTGATCCAGACAGTCGTCCACGAGCAGATCGCCGGCATCGGCTCAGGATGGTTCGAACAGATCAAGACTGCCAACGATGAGTATGATGACGTGACCCGGCACGGGCAAAATCATCAGGCCAGAGATAGTTTTTTTTCCCGATAACACCTCTCCATCGGCTTCGTTGCCAGAAAATTATTTCCCGTTCTTTTCTCCTGCGTAGCACCGGTTGCACCGGACGCACTCCGAGATGAGGGGATTCGGCTTGTTCCCCATCGGGCAGTCGTTCCTGCTCGGATATCCTTGTGCTTTCCGTGAAAGGACCCCGGTGAATGCCGCGACCGGACAGAGGTACCTGCACCAGAACCGTTCAACAACGAGATTTGCGAGGAGCATGACCGCAACGAGCACCCATGCGATGGCGGTTCCGTGAAAAGAGAAGAGCGTCACATAGGTCTCAAAATTGCCGTAGTCGATCTTCCCGCTCAGAAAGACAAGCGCCAAGACCGCGGCAAGCAGCACATATTTGCATCCCCTCCACCGATCATCCTGCTCGACAGAAATATTCCACTTTTTGAGCGGAAGCCTTCCGATGAACTCCGAAATTGCTCCAAAGGGACAGAGCCAGCCGCAGTATAACCGGCCGGCAATGATCACTGATGCGATGGTGCTGACGACTATGACATACCAGAGGAGCGATGAAGACGGCCTGAGGAGCATAAGGTTAAACACATGAAGGATCGAAAACGGGCTCGAAAGAGAGAGACCTATTATGGCGATGGCGCCAACTAGGCTGATATCCCGGGCCCTGAGAAACCGCTTCGCCCTCCTGCTCATGGAATAGGAGAGAAGGACGAAGGAAAAGAGCAGTGAATACCACACCCACCCGAGGCTCTGTCTTCTCTCCGTTCCTGCAAGGGTTGTCTTGATTCCGAATGCCTGATCAGCAGCAATTCGGGACGACTCCCTGACAGTTTTTGCGAGTGCTTCAACACTCACCGTGGCCCTGCTGATACCGTCTATGTCTCCATCGACCTCGAAGGGGTCGCTGACATTTTTCCCGAGAAGTCCTGACAGATAGCCGGAGGATTCCATATAATGGACATAGTTTTTCGTCTCCCGGTGGTCAAGTATCCTGATGCCGGTAATCGTCCCGTCGTTGCGCAATGCTATGAGGAGCTTGATTGGTCCCGCGTATCCCCTGATCGAAGGAGTCACGTCATAGGTATTGAAGGCGATGATTCCCCGATCAGAAGAATAATGGAGCGGGATCCCCTGTTTCGGGGAGAAGGTTACGTCCGGGGCTATCTCACGAAGATAGAGCGTTTCGTCAATATCTTTTTCGGGATGGACGTACCATCCCCCGCCGATCGAGAGGAGCGCAGTCATGAGGAGAAGAAGCCTAATTTTTTTCATCGCC
>JBLNHB010000109.1:0-5672 GCA_050268805.1 bacterium
ATGGAGGTACCGTGCTGCAGGAACTGAGGGCACTCATTGAACTACAGAAGGTCGACCGGGAGATCATCGCTCTCCAGAGACAGATCGAGGAAACACCCTCCAGGGTCAAGACCGTCGAACAACCGCTCCTCGATGCCCGGGCTGCGTTTGATGTCCAGAAAAAACGGTCTGATGAGTTCCTGAAGAAGAAGAAAGCAAAGGAACAGCGGGTGAATGAGGTCGCGGACAGGATCAGCAAGTTCAAGGCGCGGACGTCCGAGATCAAGACGAACAAAGAATACCAGGCCCACCTCAAGGAGATCGAGACGTTCGAACATGAAAAAACATCGGTGGAGGATGAACTGCTTGAGCTCATGGTGCAGGCCGATGAAATGACACAACAGATGAAGGCGGCCGAGGATCTGGTGAAAACCGAGGAGCAAAAGAGGGAGGCGTTCGCCCGGCAATTGAAAGCCGAGGCTCAGGAACTCGAAAGGGTTTTGGGAGATCTCCGGGCCCAGCGGGGCAGGCTCGTATCCGGTATGCAAGGAGAGATATACCAGGAGTATATGCTTCATCTCGAAACCGGGCAGGGATTGGCGATTGCCGAGGTGCGCGACAACGTTTGCATGGGCTGCCACATGAATGTTCCCCCCCAGCTCTATGTAGAGGTCAGAAAAGGGGACCAGATCTTAAACTGCCCTCAATGCGGAAGGTATCTCTATTACGTGGACGATAAGAAAGAAGAGACTGAGGGGGCCCGCTAAGAACCAGCCCTGATTCTTCAGTGTATATCGCATCGAACAGCATATATCATTCCAGGCACTTTTATTTTTTCCCCCGGAAAATATAAAATATTTTTATTCATTCATAAATAAGGCGAAGAGGGGAAAGGGAACATGGAAGACCACAAGCTGAAAGTATTTTGCACGGTTGCTGAGACCAAGAGCTTTTCAAAGGCATCGGAAATCATCCATCTGACACAACCTGCGGTCAGCCTCCAGATACAGGCACTCGAGGAACTCTACGAGACAAAACTCTTCGACCGTTCGAGCAGCAGTGTTACCCTTACCAAAGCGGGCGAACTTCTATACAAGTATGCCAAGGAAATCCTTTCGCTCTACGCCGAGGCCGAAAAGAATATCGGGGACATGACCGGGCTCGTGAAGGGGAGCATCAAGATCGGGGCGAGCACCACCATCGGGAACTATCTGCTTCCGAACATCATCGTCGATTTTAAGAAGACGAGGCCGAAGATCAAGGTCCACATGGTTGTCGGCAACACCAAGAGGGTCATCGAGTATCTTAATTCCGGAACGATCGACTTCGGCATCGTGGAAGGGGACATCACGCGTCAGAAGATAACGAGTGATAAACTCATCGAAGACGAGCTCTGCGTCATCGTCCCTCCATTTCATTCCTGGGCAAAGAAGAAGGATATTTCGATTCTCGAATTGACCAAGGAGCCCTTCATCATCCGCGAGGAGGGTTCCGGGACCCGGCAGGTCATCGAAAAATACCTGAATGATCACGGGATCACCGTCCAGAGTATGAAGATCGCGCTCATCCTCGGGAGCACGGAAGCGATCAAGCAGGCGGTGGAGAGCGGCATCGGGGTTGCAATCGTCTCCCGCTGGACAGCGAGGAAAGAGCTGAAGTACGGGACCCTCAGGCTCCTGAGCCTCAAGGAAGAAAAGATGATGCGTAATTTCTCATTAATCTACAGCAAGAACCTGGTACCTTCCCATGCGGTTGATGAATTTCTCTCGTATATCAAAGCCTATGAGGTCGACGAACTCCTCGATAGTGCCGGGAATTAACGTTCAATCAACCACCGGAAATCCGTCTCAAGAAACGTTCCCTCCGCGCGGTCCCTCTCCGCAGGGTCGATATCCTCTTTCTTTCCCTCGGTGATCATCCGGGCGATGCGGGTGAGGCGGTCGGCGTGGTTCAGGAACCGCTCCCTGGCGTAGGACTCAGAAATACCCCGGTCGATCATGAAGCTCCAGTCGCTCGACTGGAGGAGAAAGAGCTCCCGGGTCATTCTGTTCAACGCCCTCACGGTTGCACGGTCAGTTGTGGCGCGGTGTCTCCGGGCCAATCCGAGGGCGAGTTCCGTCGCCCCCTGCATGGGGCCGATCATCCAATCATTCCTCGGGTTGATCCATGTCTCGTGGTATCCGCGGTACCCCCAGCTCGACTGTTCAGGGGTGATGTGCTCGAAACCGGTCTTCCCATCGTGGAATGCTCCGCCTGAGATGAAGGTGATGTCCTTGTTCCTGGCAAAGCCCGAGAGCGTGTGCTCAAGCCAGAAACACCCTTCATGCCACCAGTGGCCGAAGAGTTCGGCATCAAAGGCTACCGTGATCACCGGTTTGATGCTCATGAGTGCTGAGACCTTGTCAATGAGTCCCGAGACCCGGCGTATAAAATGCTCGGCATGGATTCCCACCTTGAGGGATGCTTTCACCGGGTCGTACCAGTCTTTTTCTCCTTTCCCGGTGATCTTCCGGTACTTGATGCCTGAAGGGACACGAATACCTCCGGGATGGAGAAATTCCCTGACTGCGGCATCGGGGAGATCAGAGGCAACATCGGCATAGAAGTCGCGGTAGTCGGGATCAGCAGGATACCCGCTCTCCGCGGACCAGATGAGCTCGGATGTGGCTGAATCCCTCCCGAAGAGCAGAATGCCGGACGGCCCGATGAGCGGTTGGTAGACTCCAGACGAAGGAAAGGGACGGCCAAAGATGACACCATGGCTGTCGATGACCGTAAACGGGACGCCATTCTTCTTCATGGCCGCCTCAATGTCGGCGGAATATCCGCATTCGGGAAGCCAGAAACCTTCGCTCACTTCTCCGGTCGTTCTCCGGAAGAGCTCAAGTCCTCCCCTGATCTGTGCATGGACCGCCGCCGGGTAATCTTCCAGGAGAGGAAGGTATGCATGGGTCGCCGAGGAGGTCATGAGCGAAAGAACGCCTTTTGCTTTCAGGCGCTGGAGCGCTCTGATGAGATCACTCCCGTACGCCAGATACGAATGCAGGATTCTTGTATAGTCCTCCAGGTACCGTTTGCTGAGCGGGTAGAGTGACGGATTTCCCTGGGTCCTCGTGCATTCAAAGGCTGCCAGGGAGATCTGGTTCCGGATGTACTCTTCGCATCTTTCCTGGAGGTGTCTGTTCGTGAGCATGGCGCAAAGGGGAGGACTGAGAGAAAGCGTAACATGGAATGGAATGCCGTTCTCGCAGAGCCGGGTGAAGGTATCGATGAGCGGGATATAACTCTCGGTCACCGCCTCATAGAGCCACCGCTGTTCAATATGGTACGGGTCGCGGGGATGTTCGATATAGGGCAGGTGCGCATGGAGGACAATGTTTAGAAAGCCCGAGGCCATCTTCACCCGGAGTCCTGGACCATTCTATACCGTGATCATGATGAGCTTGCAGATGGCCCAGGCGAGAAATCCACAGGCCGGGAGCGTTACGATCCATGCGAGGATGATATTTCCGCCGACCCCCCACCTCACTGCGGACAGCCGCTTGGATGCCCCGACACCCATGATGGTGGACGATATGACATGGGTAGTCGAGAGGGGAAGCCCGATCCGAGATGCGATCTCGATGACCGTCGCAGCGGCGGTTTCGGCAGCGAACCCGCTGATCGGCCTCAGGTGGACGAGGCGGACCCCGAGGGTTTTGATGATCCTCCATCCTCCCAATGCCGTCCCGAAAGCCATGGCGAGAGCGCAGAGGATGATGACCCAGAGAGGAACATGGAAATCGGGGAGGCTGTAATAACTCACGAGCGCCATGGTGATGATACCCATGGTTTTTTGAGCATCATTGCTGCCGTGGCTGAAGGCCATATAGGCGGCAGACACGATCTGGAGGCGGTTGAAGAGATTGCTCACGAGGGCGGGAGTGGTGCGCCGAAAGAGCCAGAGGAGCAGAATCATGAGAAGAAAGCCGAGGAGGAACCCGACGAGAGGAGAAAAGATCAGCCCCCCGAGCACCTTGTACACTCCCTTCCGGAGGATGGCGCCGGTCCCCGCTGTTGCAAGGGTCGCTCCCACCAGACTCGAGAGAATGGCATGGCTTGAGGATGTGGGGAGGCCGAAATACCAGGTGATGAGATCCCAAATGATCGCGCTCAGGAGGGCTGATACGACCGTTACCTGAGTGACGGCCGAAGCTTCCACGAGCCCTGCACCGACCGTTTTTGCTACCGCAGTGCCGGAGAGCGCGCCGACGAGATTCAATACCGCCGCCATGATGACCGCGTTCCGGGGGGAGAGAACACGGGTCGAAACCGAGGTGGCGATCGCATTCGCCGTGTCGTGGAATCCATTGATGAAATCGAAGATCAGGGCGAGAGCGATGACACAGATAAGCAAAAAGAAGGTATCATGCATGCTTCAGGACGATCGACTCCAGAACATTCGCCACATCCTCGCACCGGTCGGTTGCGGTCTCGAGGTGCTCGAGGATCTCTTTCCATTTGATGATCTCGACGGGATTCGTTTCCGTCTGAAAGAGGCCGCTGATCAACTTTCGGAAAATCCTGTCCGCTTCGTTTTCGAGGCGGTTGATCTCGATGCAGAGGTCCTGGACAAAGGAATATTTTTTTTGCCGCAATTCAGTGATAGCCCGGTGAATGGCCTTGACATTGGATTGGAGCGACTGCGCCAGTTCGATGGAGCCGGGAAGCTTGTTTTTGACTTTGAAGAGGTTCACGCGGTCGGCCGCCGCCCACATGAGATCGAGGACATCATCCATCCGAGCGGCGAGCTCGTGAATGTCTTCCCGGTCGATGGGGGTGAGGAATGTCTTGTTCAGCCGGCGCATGATCTCGTGGGTCAGGAGGTCACCCTCGTGTTCGAGTTCATGGATCGCTTTCACCCGCGTCTCGATGGTGTCGAACGTTTCGAAGAGTTCCACGAGGCGATTCGATGCCTCGATGAGGTTTTCCGAGGCTTTGTCAAAGAGTTCAAAGAAATCTATGGTCTTGGGGATGAACTTCATATTCTGTGAAAAGGATAATGCAGCAGCATAATAAAAGTCAATTTGTTTCTGGTAAGATAGCTAATCATGTATTCGATCTGGGTCAATGACCGGCTTGTTCCCGAAGACCAGGCGGTGGTTTCGGTGTTCGACCACGGGTTTCTCTACGGAGACGGCGTATATGAGACGCTCCTCGCCCGGAGCGGGGTCATCCTCCACCTTCCGGCTCACCTCGCGCGGTTGAAGAGATCCGCCTCGCTCATCGGGCTTCGCCTTCCCTGTGATGCCGCGAGGTTCAAGGAAATCATCTACCAATCCCTCGATGGGAATGATCTTTCCGAAGCATACATAAGGATCATGGTTTCGCGGGGGCCGGGACCGATCGGGATCGATCCTGCCCTCTGTGCCTCGCCGACACTCGTTGTCTTTGTCCGTCCCTTTGTTCCCTATCCTGACGCGTTGTACCGCCGGGGCGTGAACGTCATCATTCCGTCAGTGCGGAGAAATCCCAGGGAGTCGATCAACCCTGAAATAAAATCATTGAACTTCCTCAACAACATCCTCGCAAAGATCGAGGCAAAGAAGAAGAATGCCTTTGATGCGGTCATGCTCAATATCCGGGGATATGTTGCGGAAGGAACGATTACGAACGTATTCATGGTGAAAAAGGGCGTCCTCATGACCCCCTCC
>JBLNHB010000110.1:0-6054 GCA_050268805.1 bacterium
ATTTCATATCCCGTGACAGAATAGAGTGACGGATCCAGGAGCGACCTGATCGCCTGTCCGCTCTCATCGACCCGCTCACCCCGCGAGCCCTTGTCGCTGAGCGTTATAATGGCAACGGAAATCATTTTTAAAAAAAGTGGGGATTGGGGTTTGGGGATTCGGGATTGGTCTTACACCAACCCCCAACCACTAATCCCTAACTCCTGTCGTCAGCACTTCTACTTTATCGCCTTTCCTGACCGTGCCTCCCCGTATGATCGTGACGAAGATCCCTTCTTTGGGCATGACGCAGTCCCCTGCCTGGTAGTAGATGGCGCAACGGGTATGGCATTCTTTCCCGATCTGGGAGACCTCGCCGATGATCTCCTCTCCGATGGAGAGCCGCGTTCCCAGGGGAAGCGTCACGAGCGTAATGCCTTCGGTGGTGATGTTCTCGGCGAAGTCGCCCGGGGTGACATCGAGTCCCTTCTCCTGCATCTTCCGGATGCTCTCGATCGCAAGGAGGCTGACCTGACGGTGCCAGTCGGACGAGGCATGGGCATCGCCTTCTATGCCGTAGTGCTCCCTGATGAGCGCCTGCTCGACCGGTTTTTTCCGGACACCCTTCCGGTCGCTTATGTTGATGGAGACGACGGTGCCTGACATGGACTCAGTATACCATGTGAGCCGCATAGAACAAAACCATAAGCATATGCCTTAGGGGTTGTGCTATAATGATCGTTATTCAATCTGCAAAAACACGTTGTTTTCACAAGGGCTGTATACCATCCGGAAAGCGATCATACGCGCACTGACAGAAGAAAAACGGTCTGCTTTCGGAAGGTAGAGAGAGAAAAATGAAGAGAGTGCTCGTCTTCACCTGCATGATAGTTCTCCTCCATGCTCCCGTGTCGGCGGTTGAGAAGGGGAAGAATACCATCTTCAATGAGATCTCCCGGGATGCTCTTTCCTTTTTTGTTCCTGTTACCGGTTTGATCACTTCGTTAAGCGAAGGCACCGCAGAGATCGATATCGGACAGACAGGCGGGGTAAGGAAAGGGATGCGCTTCAAGGCCTTCAGGGAAGGGAGCGAATTCTTCCATCCCGTGACCGGCGAAGCGCTCGGCAGGATCGAGACCGGCACCGGGGAAGTCGAGGTTATCGAGGCGGATGATCAGAAGGCCACGGTAAGAATCATCAGCGGCGATATCGAGATCGGCGACAGGGTCAGGATTTCCCAGGGGGTCATGCAGGTTTTGTTCTACCAGACACGGTCCGTCGACTGGGTTGTCGGTGATTCCCTTTTCAGGGATCTCAAAAACACCGGACGGTTCGAAATGATGGAGACAGAGTACGACAAGGACGATCCGGCAGTCATGATCAGGGAGATGCAGGAGAAGAACGCGGTCTTCGGGATTTTCCTCAGAGGGACGAAGCACGAAGGAAAGGAGGCGCTGGCGGTCTCTTTTTACCATCCCGACGGGAATGAATTTTATCACCGCGATATCGTCCTTATGGACGAACAGGTCAAGGAACTGAAGTTCGGGTATGATTATCTCAAAAAGGTCGATACCGCAACCACCCGGTGGTCGTTCGAAGTGCCTTCTTCCATGGAATTCATCGCGGCCTGCGATGTCAATGGAGACGGCAAGGATGAGCTCGTTGCGGCCATTGGCGATGAGGTCGAGGTTTTCAGACTCGATGAGGAGTTGAAGACCCTCTTCACGGCTGACATCAGGCATGCGGTCCAGGCGATCTGGCTCGATTGCGCCGATATCGACCGGGACGGGAAAGCGGAAATCGTCGTTTCATCCCTTGCCGACGGCAGGGCTGTTTCGGATATTTTCACCTACTCGGGGACCGAACTGAAGCGGGTGGAGAAAAAGAACGGCTTCCTCAGGGTTCTCGACAACACGCTCTACGGGCAAGCGTTTTCTTCCACGGAAGGATTCGCCGGGAAGGTCCATGCACTCCAACCGGGCAACGGCTGGAGCAGCGGGAAGGAACTCGAACTGCCCCAGGGTATGTCGCTGTATGATTCTTATCCGGTGACCGTGAACGGCCAGGATGGATACCTGTTCATTGACGATGGTGCCTTCATCAACATCGTTCTTGCCGACGGGAAGCTCCTCTGGAGAAACCCTGAGTCTCTCGGCGGGTTCCTCAGGGAATACAAGAAAGAGTCGCCGACCGGTCTCCTCGACGCCGGGAGCTGGTTCGTGAAAGACCGGGTGCTCCCCTATGCGGGCAGCCTGCTCCTGATCAAACGGAATCTCGTTGCGAAGACCTCAAAGGGACTCGGTTTCTCCTCAGCCGATATTATCGAGCTCTCCTTCCCGGAGGGTGTGCCCACGGTGTCACCGGTTCTCAAGGAGATCTCTGGCACCGTGTATGACTTTGCGGTCATTGAAGATAAACTGGTCATTCTGGTACGACAGTCCCTGGCGATGAAGGCGGTCAATGTCTTCAAGGGGAAGAGCCCGTTCAAGCGGGAGATCTATCTTTTCCCTCTGAAAAAGGATTGACCCTTTCTGCCGGGGAGGATGGTAACGGGAGGTAGAGGTGCTGGCGGGCGGTAAGCTGCCTCAACATATCGGGATCATCATGGACGGCAACGGCCGGTGGGCCGAGCTGAGGGGGCTGTCGCGCATCGAGGGGCACCGGCAGGGGGCCCGTCGCTCCAAGGACATCATCAGTGCGGCGACCGGCGCGGGAGTAAAGGTCCTCACCCTCTACGCCTTTTCGATCGAGAACTGGGACCGGCCACAAGAGGAAGTGGAGACGCTCATGGGCCTCCTCGAATACTACCTCAGAGAAGAGATCGAGGACCTGATCGAGAAGCGGTCCATTGTTTTCCGGGTCATCGGCGACAAGGGGAGGCTCCCCGGAAAAATACAGGAGCTCATTGCAGACCTCGAGAACCGGACACGCACCAATACCGGAATGACCCTTGTGCCTGCAATCAGCTATGGGGGAAGGGATGAGATCGTGAGGGCCGTGAAAAGGATTGTTGCCGAAAAAGTACCCCCTGAACGCATCGATGAAACCGTGTTCGATGGATATCTCGATACCGCAGGACTGCCTCCGGTGGATCTCATCATCAGGACGAGCGGGGAAAAGAGGATCAGCAATTTCCTTCCGTGGCAGGGCGCGTATGCCGAATTTTATTTCACCGAGACGCTTTGGCCCGATTTTACGGAAGAGGAATTCCTCTCCGCCATCGGCGACTACCAGAAGCGTGAGCGGCGGTTCGGGGTGATCCGGGAAGGAGGGTGGTTCTGATGCACAACAAGCGGCTTCTGATCGCTCTCATTCTGATACCGGTCCTGATCCTCTATATCATGTACCTGCCGCCGGTCTTCTTTCTCGTGCTGGTGATGGGTGTCGGACTTCTGGCGCAGTATGAGTTCTATGCATTATGCAGAATTGGGACGGGGTACCGGATGCTCGGCATGGGAGCGGGGCTTTTGCTGATGGTTCTCGTGTACCGGGGCGGGGGGATATCCGATAGTTTCCTCGCCGGGGCGATCATCGTTTTTTCTTCGGTCAGGCTCTTCGGCCGCAGGTCTCCGGAGAATTCGCTCAGGGACGTATCGCTCATGCTCCTCGGGGTCGTCTATGTGCCGCTCCTTCTGAGCTACCAGATCAAATTGAGAGAATTCGGCCCGGAGTGGATCATCTATATCGACTGCTGCATCTGGGCCGCGGACAGCGCGGCATACTATGTGGGGAAGGGGTTCGGGAAGAAGAAGCTCTATGAATCGGTCAGTCCCAAGAAGACCGTTGCGGGGGCCTACGGCTCTGTTGCCGGCGCGGTGGTCGTGTCAGCAGGCGCCTCCGCTCTCCTCATCAGATCGCTCAATATATACCAGGCGCTTGTCCTCGGCCTTGTGATCGGCATCGCCTCGATCATCGGTGACCTCGTGGAATCGATGTTCAAGCGTGATGCCGGTATCAAGGATTCGGGAACACTCCTGCCCGGCCACGGGGGATTCCTCGACAAGATCGACGGATTCGTCTTTGTCAGCCCGGTAGTCTTCTGGATCCTCACACGGGTCATGGTCGTGTAATGCTGCTCATGGATTCTCCTGTTCGGCCTTCTGAAGAGGTTCAGCCCATGGTGAAGAAGGTCGATGCCGGTTCTCCCGGCATGAGGATCACGCCGTGAAACGGGTAACCATCCTCGGATCGACAGGCTCGATCGGCAGATCCGCCCTTGGGGTCATACGGAAATTCCCCGACCAGTTTGAAGTTGCAGCGCTCGCCGCAGGAAGAAATGCTGAGCTCCTCGCTGAGCAGATCAGGGAATTCAGGCCGAAAATGGTCGGAATGTTTGATGAGGAAGCATGCCGGGTCCTGAGGTCACGATTCCCCGCCCTTAAAATCCTCCCGGGAGCGGAAGGTGTCAGGGAGATCGCCGCGTTCCGGGAAACCGATTTCATCCTCTCCGCGATCGTGGGATCTGCGGGTCTTCTCCCGACGATCGAAGCGGTGAAAACCGGAACAACCGTCGGCATCGCCAACAAGGAGTCTCTCGTGATGGCGGGCGACCATGTCAATGCACTCGCTGCGGAGCATGGAACGAACATCATCCCGGTGGACAGCGAGCACAGCGCGATCTTCCAGTGCGTCCAGGGGCATGACCGGACCGGAATCTGCAACCTCATCCTCACCGCCTCGGGAGGTCCTTTTGTCTCCCGGTCCCGGGAGGAGATGGAACGCATCTCGGTTTCAGACGCGCTCAACCATCCCAACTGGTCCATGGGCAGGAAGGTGACCATCGATTCCGCCACCCTCATGAACAAGGGCCTCGAGGTGATGGAGGCGCACCACCTCTTCGGACTCGATGCGTCGCGGATCAAGGTGCTTATCCATCCCCAGAGCATCATCCACTCGATGGTGGAATTTGCCGACGGATCGATCATCGCCCAGCTCTCGGTTCCCGACATGAGCGGACCGATCGCCTATGCCCTCTCTTATCCGAAACGGCTTCCCGGTATTCTCCCGCACTGCCCGCTCAGCGAGATCAGCACGCTCACCTTCGGGGAGCCTGACCGGGAGAAGTTCCCCTGCCTTGAACTCGCGTACCGGGCGCTGAGAGAAGCGGGAACCATGCCGGCGGTGCTCAATGCCGCGAACGAAGTCGCGGTTGAGGCGTTCCTCGGCGAGAGCATTACATTCGGAATGATACCTGCTATAATAGAAAAAACCATGGCCCTCCATGGCACGATTCATGCTCCTTCACTCGGGGATATCATCGAGTCCGACCGGTGGGCCCGTGAGACGGCGGAAAGGATCATCACGGAAAAGAAACGATGACGATTTTATCGGCTATCATCATGCTCGGGATCCTCATCTTTGTGCACGAGCTCGGCCATTTTCTCTTCGCAAAGCTGATGCGGGTGAAGGTCCTCAAGTTTTCCCTCGGGTTCGGACCGAAGATCATCGGGAAGAAGTCGGGCGATACGGAATACCTCCTGTCCGCAATTCCGCTCGGAGGGTACGTGAAGATGCTCGGCGAGGAGATCGGAGAAGAGCTCTCCGATGCGGACAGGAAGCGGGCGTTCCAGTTCCAGCCGGTCTGGAAACGGACGCTTATCGTCCTGGCCGGCCCTTCGTTTAATATCCTCCTGACCTACCTCATCTATACTATCGTGCTTGCGGTCCACATCCCGGTGAATATCCCGAACATTGCCTCATTCCTCCCGGTCGTCGATGAGGTCTCTTCGGATTCGCCAGCTGCGAAAGCCGGCATGCAGGCCGGTGACCGGATCATCAGCATAGACGGAAAGGCGATTGACACCTGGTTCGATATGGTCCAGATTGTGAGGGAACATCCGGGCAAGGAACTCGGCTTGGTGGTGCGTCGCGGAGACAGCGAGGTGACCTACCGGATCGTGCCGAATTCAGTAGAGGCCGACGAGGGAGGCAAGAAAACCGTCAGAGGGCAGATTGGTGTGGTGAAGAAAACCGGGAGTTTCTTCGAGACGGTCGAGAGCGCATCATTCGGCGAGGCTCTGTACAAGGGAGCTGTCGCCACCTACCGGATGGGGTTCTTTGTTTTTGACTCGATCA
>JBLNHB010000111.1:0-8066 GCA_050268805.1 bacterium
TGCCCGATAAATCCTGCAGCGCCTGTGACGAGGATATGTTTCACACTACTCCCCTCATTCAGAATAGAACTGTTGAGAGTTTAGCATATTGCTCCACTCCACGAAGAATCATCCAGAGAGGACACAGAGATTACAGAGCCGAGAACCTGTCAAATTCTCTCTTTGTCCCCTGTGTGCTCTGTGGTTGTCTTGCCTTACTGCTGTTTCTTCTGCGCGTATCCGATTCGCCGGAGTGCGAGCTCGATTTCCCCGAGAATGGCAGGGTCATCGATGGTCGAAGGGACCTTGTATTCTTCTGCGTCAGCGATCTTGCGCATGGTCCCCCGCAGGATCTTTCCGGACCGGGTTTTCGGAAGCCGGTTCACGACCGCAGCCTCCCTGAAGCAGGCGATCGGCCCGATCTGGTTGCGGATGAGTTTCACCAGCTCTTTCTTGATATCCTCTTCATTGCGTTTCACACCCGCCTTGAGGACAACGAGACCAACCGGGAGCTGCCCCTTCAATGAATCTCCGGCCCCGATGACGGCACACTCTGCGACATCGGGGTGAGTCGCGATGATCTCTTCCATCTCGCCTGTGGAGAGCCGGTGGCCTGCAACGTTGATGACATCGTCAACACGACCCATGACATAGACGTAACCCTCCTCGTCCCTGTATCCTCCGTCGGCAGTGAAGTAGTATCCTTTGAACGTATTCATGTAGGACTGGAGGAACCGTTCGTTCGCATTCCAGAGCGTGGGCAGGGTGCCGGGCGGGAGCGGCAGTTTCACAGTGATGAGTCCCTCCTGTTTTGGGCCAAGGAGGGCGCCTCTATTGTTGAGGATCTGCACATCGAAACCGGGAACAGGTTTTGTAGAGGACCCGGGCTTTACCGGGAAGGGCTCGATGCCCATGCAGTTTGCGGTGATCGGCCAGCCCGTTTCGGTCTGCCACCAGTGATCGATGACCGGAATCTTCAATAGATTGTGCGCCCAGTGGTAGGTGTCCGGGTCAGTCCGTTCACCTGCGAGGAAGAGGTATTTGAAGTTAGCGAGATCATATTTCTGGATCCATTCGCCCTTCGGGTCCTCTTTCTTGATGGCCCTGAAAGCGGTAGGAGCGGTGAAGAGGGTCTTTACATTGTGCTGGGAAATGACCCGCCAGAATGCTCCGGGATTGGGAGTCCCGACAGATTTGCCTTCGTATAGGATCGTGGTGCAGCCGGTCAGGAGGGGAGCATACACAATATAGGAATGCCCTACCACCCAGCCGACATCGGACGCGGCCCAGTACACCTCACCCGGCTTTGTGTCGTATATGTGCTCAACGCTCCATCGGAGGGAAACGGCGTGGCCCCCGGTATCGCGAACAATCCCCTTCGGAACACCCGTTGTCCCTGATGTGTAGAGGATGTAGAGGGGGTCCGTGGCCTTCACCGGAACGCAGACAACAGGGTGCGCGTGAGAGACGAAGTGCTCCCAATCGAGGTCGCGACCCTGAATCAGGGGAGCCTTTACGAGATGACGCTGGAAGATGACGCATTTTTCGGGCTTGTGTTGAGCGAGTTCGATTGCCTTGTCAAGCAATGGTTTGTATTCGATGAGACGCGTGACCTCGACGGCGCCCGAGGCTGAAATGATGACTTTCGGTTTTGCATCATCGATCCTGATCGCGAGCTCATGAGGGGCGAAGCCCCCGAACACGACAGAATGGATTGCGCCAAGGCGGGCGCAGGCGAGCATCGCAATTACCGCTTGAGGGATCATGGGCATATAGATAATGACCGTATCGCCCTTGCCGACACCAAGATCTTTCAGTGCACCCGAGAATTGTGCCACCATATCGAGGAGCTCTTTGTAGGTGAACTTCTGGATGGTATTTGTGACCGGACTGTCGTAAATGAGGGCGATCTGGTCTGCCCTGCCTGCCTCGACATGGCGGTCAAGGGCATTGTAGCAGGTGTTCAGTTCACCGCCAATAAACCAGCGGTAGAACGGCTTGTTCGAATCATCAAGAACCGTGTCCCATTTCTTGTGCCATGAGATTGCCTCTGCTGCTTTTCCCCAGAACCCACTCGGATCCTGGATGCTTTTCTGAAACACGTCCTCATATCTACCCATTGCCGTCTCCTGTACGGACTGTATGTTCTCAATACAGAATCTTTATTTGTATTTGTTTTTCTTCACGATCATCTTGATGACCGGCCCGGCATCGCGCTTGAGCCAGAAGAGGCAGAATACCGCCGATGCGATAACGAGCAGCGATAGGGCTTTTTCTCCTCTCTGTATCATCGCAACAGCGCCGCTCAGGAGGAGTATCATAAACCCGAGGGGGATGAATATCCTCGAAACGATTTCCCGGCCGAAGGTCATCTTCCTGAAGCATGCCCGCGCCTCATCGAGCCTGTGGAGTTTTTCGAGGAGAAGCCCCTTGTTGAGCAGGGCCAGATTGTTCTTCTCGTCAACTCTGAGAATGCGGTCAAAGTAGGTAACGGCTCTCTCCGGGTCTTTATCTTTTACCTGGAGGGCCAGGCGGAACCAGAGGTTCGAGAGATTCCCTGCCTTGCTATAGCACTCTCCGGCCTGCTCAGACCTCCCGGTCTCTTGCAGAATGACGCCCTTGATAAACCATGCCTGCTGCATGTCAGGATGCTCATCGAGCAGCTCATTTACCAGTTTGCGGGCCTGGTCATATTCTTTTCTCTCGAAATGCCCGAGGGCCTTCTGCATTTTTTCCCACATGGATTTCATAACGTGCCTCCGTTGGTTGCACAGCACTCTGATGCTTTACTGAAATGACCCATTATACCTGTTTGACATCATGAAACAGAACAGAAAAGAATGATCGCGAAAGAATTCTGCGCGGGGGGATTTCATGGTAGGCGATGCTGGGATTGAACCAGCGACCTCTTCCGTGTGAAGGAAGCGCTCTCCCACTGAGCTAATCGCCCGTACCAGAAATTGTACCTTATTATAGGGAATGAGTTTGAAATTTTCAATGACATTCAGGGAGACCGGGTTTGAAGCTGTTCACCCGGGAGAGGAGATATTTTTTTTCTTCAGTTTCTCGACGAGTGTTGTCCTGTTGAGGCCGAGCAGTTCAGAGGCCCTGCTCTTGACGCCGCCGGAAAGTTTCAGTGCCTGGAGAATGAGATGTGTTTCGAACCTGTCCAGAACCTCATTGAGGTCGATCCCTTCCTCGGTGAGCACGATACCGTTTGCCTGAAGCGACGCCTGCTTTGAGGACATTGCTTCGCCCCTGCCCTTGGAGTACCGTTCAGGAAGGTCCTCAGGCGTTATCTCTTCACCCCCTTTGAGAATCACAAGGTTCTCCATGAGGTTTTCGAGCTCGCGCACGTTCCCTTTCCACTCATAGGAAAGGAGGAGATTCAGGGTATCCCGCGTGAAGACAGGGGCAGGCTGACCTTGCCGGGTGGCGGATTTGTTGAGGAAATAATCAATGAGTACCGGAATGTCTTCCCTGCGCTCCCGCAACGGCGGAAGGTGGAGAGGGATGACATTGAGGCGGTAAAAGAGGTCTTCCCTGAACCGGCCCTCATTCCTCTCTTTTTCTATGTCTTTATTGGTCGCGGCAAGAATCCGCACATCGACCTTGATTGTCTTTGTTCCGCCTATTCTCTGGATTTCCCGTTCCTGAAGGACCCTGAGGATCTTGACCTGGAGTGAGGGATCGAGGTCGCCGATTTCGTCAAGAAAGAGGGTCCCTCCGCTTGCCTGCTCGAACCGGCCGATATGGGTATTGATGGCCCCGGTAAAAGAGCCTTTTTCATGCCCGAAGAGCTCTGATTCGAGGAGCGTCTTCGGGATCGCCGCGCAGTTGATCGCTACAAAATTATTCTGAGACCTTGAGCTGTTGTAATGAATGGTCCTTGCGATGAGTTCCTTTCCTGTTCCGCTCTCCCCGGTGATGAGGACGGTACTGTCCGTGTCCGCGATCTTTTCGATGAGGGTGTAGACTTTCTGCATTTCAGGAGACGTGCCGATTATGCCATGAAACTGATATTTCCCTTTCAGCTCGCGCTTGAGCTTGAGATTCTCATCCCGCAACCGGGCAACTTCAAGCGCCCGTTTGGTGACAAGCAGAATCTCATCGAGCCTGAAGGGTTTCAATACGTAATCGAGTGCGCCAAGCTTCATGGCATCAACAGCGGTTTTTACCGACCCGAAAGCAGTGATCACGATGCAGGGGGTTGAAGCATTGGGCGTGTTCCTGACCCTGTCGAGAATTTCCATTCCGCTTGTTTTGGGCATAACAAGATCAGTAATATAAACATCATATTTCTGGCTGCTCAACAGTTCCAGTGCCTGCTCCCCGTTTTCAGCGAGGGTTACTGAGTATCCTTCTTCCGTGAACAGCTTCGACAGAACATCCCGCACGCTGCTGTCGTCGTCAATAATAAGGAGGCTGGACATGGAGATACTTTAATGGATAGGGGCTCGTAGCGTCAATACTTTGACGGGAAGATATCTACAATCGCGCATAATGGGTATAACGATTTAATTTATATTAGTAATGCTCTTTAGGTTCTTGAGCGGGAAGAACGATTCGCTTCCTATCCTCGACTGGAAAGGGCAAGGCTGGGACTTTGCCGCTTCCCCGCACAGGTTTCCTTGTATTGCAATTCTATGGAATATATGATATTTTTTAAGCTATGCAAGAGAAGGACATTCGTCTCCATTCCGAAAAGGCTCTGGCGTTCATCAGGGAACAGAATACCCTGGATGCCCTCTTCCATCTTGACAGGATTATGGGGAGTGTAGACACTCCCGAGATTATGTCGGCCTATGCGCTCTGTATAGCTCTTGAGCGGGGCAAAGTCAAGGAGGGCATCGACCTCTGCATTCAGGCGATCAAGAAAGACCCCGAGAACACCTTCCACTACCTGAACCTGGGGAAGATATATCTCAAGGCGAACAAAAAGGCGGTCGCCATCGATATTTTCAGGAAAGGCATGAAATACAGTCCTGAGAGCGAATCGTCCCGGGCCATTACCGTGATTCTCAATGAACTCGGGCTCAGGAAGAAGCCGCTCTTCCCTTTCCTTGCAAGAGACCACGTCCTCAATAAGTATCTCGGCCTCATCCTCTCCAAGCTCGGCCTCCGGTAGCATGGTTTGAATATTGTCTCGCCAGCGTGCTAATATAGCACGGCTTTTTCGCCAAATCTTTTCACACTAATCGGAATTGACCTGGAAAAACAGTGACAGAATTTTTCCCATTCAGAGGGATGTATTTCAATCATGACCGGGTAAAGGGCAGTGATGTCATCGCCCCTCCCTACGACATCATTTCTCCGGAGAAGCAGGAGGAGCTCTACCGGAGAAGCCAGTACAACATTGTGCGGATAGACTTCGGGAAAGTCCTGCCCGGGGATGACAATGAGAACCGGTATACCCGGGCGTCGCGGTATCTCGCCTCCTGGCTCTCCGAAAACGTCCTCCTCAGGCACCCGCACCCTGCATATTATATTTACGAAGCGACCTATGAGCACGAAGGCTTTCTCCGCCGGTTGCGGGGAATCATCGGGAAGCTGAAACTTGTGGAACTCGGGCAGGGTGTGTATCCGCATGAAGAGACCCACTCGGCTCCCAAGGTGGACCGGTTGAATCTTATGCGCTTTTGCAGGGCGAACATCAGTCCCATCTTCTCCCTGTACCGGAGCAGGGGGCAGTCAGCCGCTCAGATCATCGAGGATGCTGTAACCCGTGAACCGTACCTGGAAGCGGTGGATGATGCGGGAGCGGCCCACCGGATGTGGATGGTCGACCAGGAAGAAGCCGTGAGAACGATCAGGGAAGAAATCAGCGGCGCCCCGGTATTCATTGCCGACGGGCATCACCGCTATGAGACGGCGATCGCCTACCGAAACGAGCTGCAGGAAAGGTCCGGACAGCCGGGGGACGCTTCTTCTGATCATGTCATGATGTTCCTGGTCGATATGGCTGACAAGGGGCTGACCATTCTTCCGACCCACCGGTTGGTGAGAAACGTGCCGGAAAATATTTTGGAACTGTTCGCCCCTCATTTTGAGATCAGGGTTGAAAAGAGCAGGGACATTGTACAGGCGCTTGCGGGGCATGAACGGGCCATCGGGATGTATCTCCAGCGGGATGATACGTTCTATCTCCTCCGCCCGTCAGCAGTGGACCTGGGTAATATCAGTCCGATATTGAGAGATCTGGACGTCATTGTCCTGCATGAGCTTATTTTTAAAAAGCTGCTCAATACTGATATAATTACCTACGAAATGGACCCGCAGCGATGCATCCGGCTGGTGCAGCAGCGAGAGTATGACGCGGTATTCTTCCTGAAACCGACCAGGGTCCAGGATATCGAGAAGGTTGCTCTGGCGGGACTCAGGATGCCGCCGAAATCAACCTATTTCTACCCCAAGCTTCTAACGGGTTTTGTCATGCATCCATTTGAATGACCAGGACCATGGTCCTGGAACAAATGTTGAACGACAGAGGAGGCAGGAAATGGCTGTGAAAGTGGGAATCAATGGTTTTGGAAGGATCGGCAGGAACTTCCTCAGGACTTCGGTCGATCAGAGGGATTTCGAGGTTGTCGCGATCAATGATCTTACCGATGCAAAGACCCTCGCGCACTTGCTCAAGTATGATTCGGTGCATGGGATTTTCAAAGGCGAAGTGGCGGTATCCGATGGCGCCATTGCGGTGAACGGGAAGAAGATCAAGATCACTGCTGAAAAGAGCCCCGAGCAGCTGCCCTGGAAGGACCTTGGTGTCGATATTGTCCTTGAATCAACAGGCCTTTTTACCGACAAGGAAAAGGCTTCGCTGCACCTGAAGGCGGGCGCTAAGTGGGTCATTATTTCAGCTCCTGCAAAAGGAGAGGATGCCACCATATGCCTCGGCGTCAACGATGAAATCCTCGACCCCTCGCAGCACAGGATCATCTCGAACGCCTCCTGCACGACCAACTGCCTCGCCCCGGTAGCCAAGGTTCTCCACAAGGAGTTTGGCATCATCCGCGGCCTTGTCACGACCATCCATTCCTACACGAACGACCAGAGGATCCTCGATCTCCCTCACAAAGACCTCAGGCGGGCCCGCGCCGCAGCGATCAACATGATCCCGACGACAACCGGTGCAGCAAAAGCGGTCGGCCTCGTGCTCCCTGAGCTCAACGGCAAGCTCGACGGCATGGCGATCAGAGTCCCCACTCCGAACGTGTCCGTTGTCGATCTCGTCGCCGAGGTGTCGAAGGATGTTTCGAAGGATGACGTAAACGCGGCCCTCAAGAGGTGGGCCGAGGGGCCGATGAAGGGAATCCTCGAGTATTCCGAGGAACCCCTCGTTTCGATGGACCTGAACGGAAACAGCCATTCCTCCATTGTGGATGCGTCCGTCACCAAGGTCATCGAGAAGCGGATGGTCAAGGTCATCTCCTGGTATGATAACGAGTGGGGATACAGCTCGCGGGTGAGAGACCTGATCCAGTACCTGATCAAGAAGGGGTAAGCAGGAAGGAGAATGGCGATGGCAGGTGCGGACCAGCAGCCGATCAAAGACATTTTCGGAAAACTCACGATCCAGGATGTCGACATCCGGGGGAAACGCGTCTTTATCAGGGCTGACTTCAACGTTCCCCTCGATGAAAATCTCAACATAACAGACGACCGGCGCATCCGTTCCGCCCTTCCCACGATCAACTACGCGATCGATGAAGGGGCAAAGGTCATTCTCGGCTCCCACCTCGGCAGGCCGAAGGGGAAGGTCGATCCGCGATACAGCCTTGCGCCTGTGGTGAAGAGGCTGAAACGGCTGCTCAATAAGGATGTCATGTTCGCTTCCGACTCTGTCGGCCATCAGGTCGAAAACCTCATCAATAAGATGAATAGCGGCGATGTCCTCCTCCTTGAGAACCTCAGATTCAACCCCGGCGAAGAGAAAAATGACGATGCCTTTGCCAAGGCGCTCTCCAAGCTTGCCGATGTCTATGTGAATGATGCGTTCGGCACCGCTCACCGGACCCATGCTTCCATTGTCGGCATAACGAAATATCTCCCCTCGTCCGCCGGGTTCCTCATGAAGAAGGAGATAG
>JBLNHB010000112.1:0-7920 GCA_050268805.1 bacterium
GACGCTCTGAAGCATCATGGCGCCTTGCCGTCGGAAAGAGCGGGAAGCGTAATGATGAAGGTTGTCCACTTTCCCACCTCGCTCTCTACGCGGATATCGCCTTTATGGTCTTTGATGATGCCGTAGCTCACGGAAAGACCGAGACCGGTGCCCTTTCCGGTCGGCTTTGTCGTAAAAAACGGTTCGAAAATCTTGGCCCTGATTTCCTTCGGAATGCCGGGCCCGGTGTCGGTGACGCGAATCTCGACGTGTTCGTGATCGAATCGGCGTGTCGTTGCTTTTACCAGACCCGGTTTGCCCTCCATGGCCTGTTGGGCATTGATGAGGAGGTTCATCAGAACCTGCTGGATCTGGTTGGCATTCCCCAGGATGCGCGGCAGATCGGGTGCCAGGGCCTTGTCAATCTGGACATCATGGAGGCCAAGCTGGTGTTCCACGATCGCAACGGAATCCTCAACAACGCGGTTGACCTCTATCGGTTCATGGGCAACCTTTTCCTGGCGCGCAAATTTCAGGAGGTTTTCGATGATCGTCTTGCACCGTTTCGTCTCTTTCTCAATGATCGTGAGGTTTTCCCGGAGCGGACTGTTCTCCTCCAGTTTCCGGAGTGAAAGCTGCGCAAACCCGAGAATCCCGGCGAGCGGATTTTTTACTTCGTGAGCGATGCCGGCCCCGAGCTGTCCGAATGCAGCCATCTTTTCAGACTGGACCAGCGCTTCCTGCGCATCCTTGAGCGCTTTTTCCCTCTTTTCGAGTTCTGTTGCCATCTGGTTGAAGGACTGTGCAAGGTCCCCGATCTCATCCTTTGAGGAGGCTTCCACCTGGACGGTGAACTGGCCTTGTGCGATCGACTTTGTAGCGCCGGACAGGCGTTCGATCGGCCTGGTAATGCTTTTCGACCAGAAGAGGCCGAGGACTGCCGATCCGATGAGGAGGAGGAGCGAAACGATGATGAGATTGTTGAGGAGCTCCCGGGCCGTGAGATAGGCTGCCGCCCGGGGAATCTGGACGCCGACCAGGAGCTTCCCGAATTCTACCGGTGCGAACCCGCCGACCATGGGGACCTTGTCCTGATCATACTCGAGCGTGGTGCTCATGCTCTGCTTCTTGGTGAGGTTCTGGATATTGGGTATCCACGTGACTGCTTTCTTGTCGGCGACCTGTTCGCGATCGACATGGACGAGAATGGTCCCCTGGGAATCAATGATAAAGGTTTCAAACACCTTCGATCTGCCCGCCAGGCGGAGGAATGTATTCATATGGATGACAGCCGTCCCGACGGCAGTCTCATTGGTGTCGGGTTTGTTCAGGAGCACGGTCATGGTCAGTGTCGGGAGTTTGCTCGATAAGGTCGTGTTTGCGACGGATGCGTCTCCGGGCTTCATCTGTTCAAGAGGCGGAGTGTGTTCTGTCTGGTATTTCGTGAGATCATCCTTGGATATTCCGGCTGTCTCAAGAGACTTAGCGTCATAGAGTGCTATCAGCTCACGGTCGTTCTGTTTCAAAGAGAACGCTACGAAATCCTGGTATTCCTCGAAGAGATTCTTGAGCATCTTGATCTTCTGGTCGTCGGAGACGTTTTTTTCGAAGACGAGCCGTGAGAGGATTTGGACCTGTTCATGATACCCGGCGAGCAGTGACTGGGCTTCCTGCGCCGTATGGAGCGCAATGAGGGACGTGAGGTCATGGATGTAAGCCGTCTTGTCGTTCTGGAAGAGCCTTGCCATGGTGAAGGTAATGATTCCCACAACAGCGGTGATAACGAACAACAGCGCAATGAGTATTTTGAACCGCATCGCTATTCGAAACTGAAAGCGCATATTCTCTCCTCTGTAATCATTCGGTTAGAATTTTCCATTCACCATTTTCGATTTATACGCGACATTACCCGCTTTGTCCACAGCCTCTACAACGATCACATTGACTCCGTGATGGAGCTTCAGTGCATGCTCAAACTTCCCCTCTGCGTTTACCTTGACTCGCTCTCCCATGACAAAAACCCGGCTCCCGGGTTCTGCGTTCCCCGCCAGTGTATAGCTGCTCTTCCGGATGATGTCAGGGGGGAATTGTACACTGAGGAGGGGAGGTTCCTTATCCTGGTGGACGCGGAGGCGCCGGGTGTCGCTATAGAGCCCCTCCTGACCGCCATCCAGAACGCTGACCTTCCAGTAATAGGTTCCATCCTTGAGGTTTCCAAACGTACACTTCGGTTCAGAGGGACGTTCTTCAAGGACGAGTTTATGAAACTGGGGATCCCGTGCGAGCAGGAAAGAGTACCTCTTCTCCCCATCTGCTTTTTTCCATGAAAAGGTCACCCGCGGCGAGAGGTCCCGGTAGAAGAAAGTATCCCCATGAGCGGGCGCGATCAGCTGCACCGCGTCGGGGAGCAGCCTGGGATCTGAAGGAGCCGAACCCATCGCAACGGTCGTTGAATGCTGCTGGTCCACGACAATCGTTTTCCCCTGGGCCGTGATTTCCGCCTCGCCCTCATATACCGAGATGGTAGAGGACTTGTCCGGATTGATCGCTATTTTGAACTCTGCCTGATTTTTCTTTTGTCCCTTCGTCTGGATGCGTGCAACACCGGAGGGGGTGGTGACTTCAACTTGGAGCGACTTCTGGTCGGAACCAGCCAGTTTGCCTCTCAGCTCACCGTCTACCATGACGAGGAAAGAACGTTTTTCCTGGGTAAGGTTGCTCTGTTCAAGGCGTTTTATGATGATGAGGGAGTTGCTCCCCATGCTCAAATAGTTGTTTGCATCAAACGTAATGAGAGCCGTTGACCGGTTCAAGGTCTGGACCGCGTCCCGATCGTAGAGATGCATCCCTACTTTCGCCGCGGACCATGCAATGGCGTCTGCACGCTTGCTCTTCACGGTATTATACGCTCTCGTAAGAATTGCGGCAATGGCTTCGGACTCGCTTCCCTGCTTTCCAGAATCAAGCGGTGAGGGCACTATGTCCGTTGACACCTCAGGCGCGGGAGGGCCCTCCGCCGTCTGGCTCATCATTGTCCTGATGCTGATTCCCGAAGGAAAAAAAACATTCAGGATCACGAGCAGGATTGAGAAAAAGACGAGCACGAGGAGGATGGCAAAAATGACCTCGGCAGAGCGGGAAAACGCTGATTTTAACCGTTGTCTTGACATGATTCTTATGCTCGTTCCGTCCACTCCATGATCAGAATTTAGCCTGCATTCTCACAAACCAGCCTTCAACGGAATAGTTATTGTCCGAGAATTCGTTGTCAGAGAAGTCGGTGAAGTTGTATCCGGCACCCACGCGCATGTGCTTGACCACCTCCCACATTATCTCAGTCAGCCATCCTTTCCGCATGTCGTCCGCCTCCTCCTGCATCAAGATGCGGTATTCGGCCCCTGCATAAATCGTGCGCCAGATGTTGAGGTTCAAACGGTTAATTACGAGATAGGTGTTGGTAGTGATCGCAGGGATGTCGAGCGCCTCTTCGGTCTCCATCTTGAAGGCCAATTTTTCCGCCCACTCGAGATATTTCGTGATCTCGAGCAACCAGTCAATAGAGGCGACATCCTGGGTCGTTTTCACGGTTTCTGTCTGACCGAGTGAAAGGGGCCGCTGGTCGGAGAGATGCGTGTACTTAGAGACTAAGTTAAACCTGTCGGAGCTGACCGGCCTCAAGGCGAAGCCGACACTGAGCTCCTCGAATTTTGCTTCCGTACGGTCCGCATCGGTATCCTTGGTCAGGCTGTACCGGTATGTGCCAAGGAATGTTATATCGGGTGTGAGTTTCAATTCAAGGCGGTTCGCGGTAAGGTATTGCATCCTGTCATGACTGCCGTCTTCACTCCGCACCTCATTGCGCGTCGAAGCGGTGAATCCTGCGGGATGCGCAAAGGAGAGGCCGGTAGCGACGGTATAGCGGGTTGCTTCTTCAGCATCCGAGTCAATTCTTGACTGTTCAGCGGCAACGAGGAGCTTCAGCCCCGTGGTCACGTCCCACTGCTTCTGGGCGCCGACGATGGAGAGGTTTCTCGCTCCGAGGCCGGACCGCTCCCACTGATATTCAGAGTACACTTTGGCGGTCGGGTCGAGGGGAGCTTCCGTCCCGATGATCGTCGTTGTCACACTCCTCGCTTGATCCTCAGCGACCCGTTCCGTGAGGTAGAAGCGTTTGTCACCGAGTTTGAGAACAGCACCACCCTGAGCCGCATTGCCGAGGGAACCAACCGTGCCGCTCGCCTGCAGTGCAAGTGACGGCAGGATTTGGTAGTCGATGCCGAGCGTTGTCTGATTGTTCTCTCTGCCGGAAATTGTCTGCTGCTGCTCCAATCCCATGGTCAGGGTATCGGTCAGTTTCAGCTTCACGCGGCCGGCCGCGAACGTCGAGCGTTCCAAGGCGGTATTCGTGCTGTCCGGTGCTTCAAGGCTCTGGAACTCTCCGGTAAATTCCCACCGTTTCTCGGCATGATGGTATTGCACGGTTCCCGTCTCTTTTTCCCCGATCAGGGGCAGAATTGTCGCATCGTTTTCTTCACGGTCATACCGCGCGAGGACCTTGTCCTTCTCGGTGAGCTGGAGTTTCAGGTGAATGCCGCTCTTCTCGGAGCCGCGATCCATCATATTGCCGCTCGAGAGGAACCCTGAGTCGAGCTTTTTGATGTATCCTCCGACGACAAAGCGATCGGGCTTCCCGATCCATTCACCTGCGTCGAGTTCCGCAGCGAGTTTCCAGGCTTTGCCGTCCTGCTCGCCCATGGGTGTTGACTCGGTAAAGGTGAGTCCGCCGTCAGTGCTTATGAAGGAGCTTGAATTGGTGCCGCTGCTTTCCGCATATTCCGCAACGAACCGGGTATTCTGGGCGAGACGAACCTCGGTATCGACTCCTTTCAGCTCGTACTCACCGGAGGAAAGCTCATCCTGAACGTATGTGCCGCCGACCGAAACATGATCCCCGATCTGTTTCCGTACCCGTCCACCCGCGGCAGTCTTTTCAAAGGAATCCAGTTGGGTCTCATAATCGATCTGAATGAAGACCGGATTGCCGTGGAGCAGTGCCTGGTTGATGAGTGAATTATCCTCTACCACACTCGAGATCGGCCGGTTGAAGAGGATCCTTCCCTCCTCGTATTTAATGGCATAGTCCACATTCTGCCGCTGTGGTGTACGGCTCAGTGTCAGGCCGGTGTTCTTGTCCTTCACCACGATGGTGACCTGTTCGCTTCCCTCGATGATGTTCTGATGGCTCAAATAGTAGAGTGAGCCGCCTGTTGCACTCAGTTCATCAACCACATGGACCTGTCTGACTTCGGCGCCGAACACCGCAATTTCGGTATCGGGGCTTCCGTACTTTGTCCGCGAAACGGATTGGTACGTGAGGCGGCCTCCATAGAGGGTCCTCTGATATGTCGCAAGCTCCGTGTCGGTGAGATTCAGAGAATAGCTGCCGACGAGGAGGTGAAATTCATCACTGTCGATCGCGAGATAAAACTTGCCCTGGCTCTCGGCGTCATAGACGATCGTGCTGGAATCGCCGTACACAGGATAGAACTTGTCCGGATCGAGGTTGGTGAGCAGCCGGTTATTCTGGGTCTCGTCAAGGTCTGTGAACATCTTGTCGAATTCTCTTTCACCGGTATCGAAGGCGGAGGTGATCAGGTATTTCCCGAGCACGACACCTTTCAGATAATACGCGATACGCCCTTCGGTGTAGAAATCGTCCTTCTTATCCGTACCCGCTCCCTGGAGGTATCCTTTGCTCGTGAGCTGGCCGACCTTGCCGTCTCCAAAGGCAAGGAAGAACATGCGGGTATCGGAAAGCTCGACTTCGCGCTCGATCGTGCCGGGATTCCCTTCCGGATCCGTTGCCGTCACAACGATAGTGCTCTTCCCTTCAGGAAGTTTGATCTGGGTGATGAAGGTACCGTCCGGTTGCACGGTAACAGGCATCTTGTTGACGGTGATCCGATTCTCAGGGTCGGTTGCCCCCTGTATCGTAAGCAGAGGGTTCTTCAAAGGTTCTCCCCGAGGAGGGAGCTTGACCGTGAGGTTTGGGATCGGCTGGACGGCGATAACCAGATCGCCTTTCTCATCGCGGCTGGATACGGCGATCATGAGGTTGACAATCCGGGTGTAGCCGGCTTTGTTGCGGACCACGAGGCCGTACCCGTTGTTCCCCATTTTCAACTCAATAGGAAGTATGAACGAGCCGTTCTTTCTGAGGGTCAGGGGCTTGCCGTCAAGCTCCACGGTGTTTTCGACATCTGTTCTGCCGACGAGATTGTACACGAGCGCGGTCCGGTCGGAATTCCATTGTGCTTCATTCTCGTGGATCCTGACCTCATATGCGCTCCCGCGTGATCCATAGGGGAGCCTTACATCGTCCCCCCCCTTGGGCTGCACGATCTCGAGGTTCGGGATAGGGATGGTGGTCTCAAGCGAGCGGCCCTGGGCATTGACCATCTGGAGTTTCAGTCGGTCCGTTCTCTCGTCGTCAATTACCTCCGAGAACCTGCCCTGATCATCGACAGGAAGATGACTGCCATTGATACTGACGATAGCCGTGGTGCGGTACTGATCGGTAAGTTTATACTTCTTCACTTCCCCCACCATGCCTTTCACTTCGATTCTGCGGTTCAGTTCTCGTCCCTCGGGAATCGTGTTACTCGCGATCGGTTTTGATTTACCGTACCACTTCAGAATGAAACGCCCCGGGTTAAGATGCTCGATCGTAACAAAATAGTTTAACGCGGATTCAGCTCGTCTCTTGGACAGTTCGAGATTGAATTCGTCTTCGCCTACAGCGTCGGTATGTCCTTCGATGACAACTTTCTCCTTGGGATATTTTCTCAGGAGATCGGCGGCCGATTTCAGGCTCTGCTTTGCCTGTATGCTCAGCTCATCGGACCCCGTCTCAAACGCGTTGCCTGACATGTTAAGCGAGATGGCTGATACCTTATTAATGCCGAAGACCCGCCGCGGGCTCCGTGAGCGGCTCCCGTCAGTGTGGCGGAGTTCGAGCTGGTACTGGTAGATATCACCGCTCTTGACCATGCGCTTTTCATCCGTTTTCCCGTCCCATTTGATTGTGCGAGAAGGAGATGCGCTATTCTGAAGGGTTCGAATGACATTGCCCTGTGCATCCATGATAGAGAGCTTCCATTCCATGACCAATTGGGGATCATCAATTGAGATCTGGAACTCGATCGGTTTGTCGAGCCGTTCACCTTTCATCTCAATGACTTCATCAATGCCCCCCACAGAGAGCTTGATATCCTCCTGCGGCACCTGAGCCATCTGCCCGTTGATGAGAACATCAAGTGTCTCGATATTGCCCATCACCTGAATGGGTTCTTTGGTGTCCTCGCTCTGCATGAGGAGGCCGGGGCCGGCAGGGTGGCCGATGGACTCAACCTCCTGCTCATAGGACACACCGAAGTTGGCCTTTGCAAGAAGACCAGGCGTTACCGACACTACGACCGTTTCGTCCGTCGTTGCCGTTGCCCTGGTGGTGAGACTCTGAATATTGATCTTGACGAGACGGTGTCCCGGCTTCACTGCCGGGAAATGATACCGGCCATATTCGTCGGTAAGAGCATATGTTCCATCATCGAGAGCGACCATTGCTCCGGGAACACCGGGTTCGTCGCTGTCCTGCCAGCCGTCATTATTGTTGTCCTCGAATACCTTGCCGATGATCGTGCCAAAATCAAAGAGCGGATCCAGAGCAACAGCTATCAAAACTTCGTCAATATTGGAAATATAGCAAGAATCGCATACGTCCCAAGCAACGGCTCTGTTGTTGTAATCACCCGGGGTGGCACCCGAGCCTATGACGAGCTGATACGCGATTGTCGAATATCCGGACTCTCCGGGATCAGCCTGCCCATTGACATTGGTGTCACCGAGCGCGGGGATGTCGCCTATCGCGAAGCTGAGAGTTCT
>JBLNHB010000113.1:0-3194 GCA_050268805.1 bacterium
ATTCGGGCTTGGGAATCCGATAATCCAGGGATATATCGTATGAGGAACGTATGGCAAATGTTGTGGTCATAGGAGCACAATGGGGCGATGAAGGGAAAGGGAAAATCGTCGATTGCCTGACCGAGAAGGCGGATGCCGTTGCGCGGTTTCAGGGAGGGCATAATGCAGGGCATACGGTCGTCATCAATGACAAACAGTTTATTCTCCATATCATTCCCTCGGGGATACTCCATCCCGACAAACTGAGCCTCATCGGCAACGGGGTCGTCATCGAACCGGGAGAACTCATCAAGGAGATCAAGGATCTGAGGGGATACGGCATTGCGATCGGCAGGAACCTCAGAATCAGCAAGAATGCCCATGTGATTATGCCTCACCACGTCGCGTTGGACCAGGGGAAGGAAACCAAACGAGGTTCAAAGAAGATCGGGACCACCGGCAGAGGGATCGGGCCTGCATACGTTGATAAGGTCGCACGGTCAGGGATCAGGATCGTGGACCTCCTCTGGCCTGAGGTCTTCAGGGAAAAACTCGAAGCCTGCCTGGAAGAATATGACCTCATCCTGAAGAACAGCTACCGGTCCGAGCCGCTCGATTCCGGGAGGATCTATACCGCCTACATGGGGTACGCCGAGTTTTTGGGAGACCATATCGACGATACCGACATCATCGTGAATGACCTCATCGACAAGGGAAAGAACATCCTGTTTGAAGGCGCCCAGGGGACACTTCTCGACATCGACCATGGGACTTACCCCTACGTGACGTCATCGAATGCCTCTGCAGGAGGGGCCTGTACCGGCATGGGAGTCGGACCCACAAAGATCGATGCGGTGCTCGGCGTCGTCAAGGCGTACACAACGCGCGTTGGCAGCGGTCCCTTCCCCACTGAACTGAAGGATGCGCTGGGAGAGGACATCAGGACGCGGGGTGGAGAATATGGGGCAACAACAGGACGGCCGAGGAGGTGCGGCTGGCTCGATTTTGTCGCTCTGCGGCATGCGAAGAGGATCAACGGGCTCACCGGGATCATCATCACCAAGCTCGATATCCTCGATCCCCTCGAGACCATCAAGGTATGCACAGCCTATTCATACCACGGTAAGCTGCTCCTCGATTTCCCGAAGGAGCCGGAGATCCTTGAGGAGTGCACACCGGTGTATGAGGAGATTCCCGGTTGGAGAGAAACGACGACAGGCATCGCGGACTTCGACCACCTTCCCAAGAAGGCCAAGATGTATATCCAGCTCATTGAAACGAGTCTGAATGTGCCTGTTGACATCATTTCGACCGGGAAGAAGAGGAATGAACTGATCATGATCAAGTCACCTTTCTGACGCTGAAACGCGAGGAGGGGCTTTGCCGGGAAGACAGTACAAGCGCTATCAGAAGCATCTCTCGGTCCTCGTCAGAGCCGGGGACAAAGAGTTCAGGGCTTTCACGAGCGACATTTCGAAGCGGGGACTGTTCATAAAAACCAACAAGTCTCTGGCGCCGGGGACCTCTCTGCAGATCGACCTGACCCTTCCTGACGAAACAATATCCCATCTCAAGGCAGTTGTCAGATGGGCGGTCAAAACCCAGGTGAGCATTTTTAAGAACGGCATGGGTGTGGAGCTCGTCCAGATTGATGACCTTTTCCGGACGTTTTTCGAAAGGGAATTCAGAGAAGAGATCCACGTTTCCCCAGAGAAGCCGGCAGAAGAACGCCCCCACCCCGGAGAGCATGAATGCATCATCATTGCCTGCCCCGGCTGCGGCGTTAAAAACAAGGTCCTGAAAGCAAAACTGGATCTCCACCCGAAATGCGGCAAATGCGGCTCCTCCCTCCAGGCATAAAGACACTCACGCAGGTTCTCGATCTCCTCTTCCCCTCCTCCTGCCCGGTATGCAGGAGCCGCTCCGACAGCCTGCTCACCTCTCCAGTATGCGCCTCATGCTGGGAGGAGATCGAAAAACATCCCGGGACAGGCTGCAGGACATGCGGGGCAATCACTTCCTATGACCCGGGGGATCGCTGTCAGGAGTGCAGAAACATAAAACCGGTCTTCGACCGGGTAATCACCTTTGGCCTGTACGACGGTCCGCTGAAGGAAATCATCCATGCGATGAAATTCCGGCAGATGAAAAAACTCGCACTCCTTCTCGGCAGGGAACTCGCGCAGTTGGACCTTCCCGACGCCGACGTACTCGTCCCTGTCCCGCTCGGCAGAAAGGGGCTCAGGGACCGGGAATTCAACCAGGCGGCGCTCATGGCAAAGAAGGTATCGGAAAAGACCGGTATCCCTCTGGTCCTGAACAGGCTAGTCAAGATTCGGGAGACCGTGCCCCAGTCGACGCTGCCGGCCCAGGAGAGGAAGGACAATGTCAAAAACGCCTATGCGCTGTCCGGACCAATGAGCTGCATGCGGGTCATGCTCGTTGATGATATCGTCACTACGGGAGCAACGGTGAACGAGTGCGCCCGCGTCTTGAGAAAAGCCGGCGCGGCATCGGTGAGTGTGCTCGCAGCAGCGAGGGCAGTGAACCGGTGAAAACGGTTGAAGCGATTCTGGAGATCATCAGAGCATCGCGGGGAATTGATTTCAGCGCTTACCGCCCGGCCACGGCAGCCAGGAGGATACGTTATCGAATCAGGGAACGGGATTTGCCGGATGCCGAGTATGTGCGATCTCTCAAGGAAGACGAACAGGAGATCAACCGGCTCATCAGCATCCTCACCATAAAGGAGAGTTCTTTTTTCCGGAATCCCCCGGTATATCAACTCGTGCTCGATACGGTCATCCCCGACCTTGCTTCCCGGAAGAACATGATATATCTCTGGTCGGCAGGATGCGCGATGGGAGAAGAACCGTACTCCATGGGTATCCTCATTGCGGAATTCAGGGAACGGCAGAGCACTGGCCTGAGATGTTTCATATACGCCTCTGATGTTGATGCGAATATCATCGAGCTTGCCCGGAGGGCGGTCTATTCCAAAGAAGCGGTCAGGAATGCCCCGAAAGAATATGTGAGAAAATATTTCACGAAGACCCCCTGCGTTTCGGCTCACCGTCTCAGAGATTATGAGTACGAGCTTGCTCCTGCCGTCAAGGCAGACATCTTCTTTGATACGATCGACCTGTCCGGTGACCTCGGGCAAGTGCCCTTCTCGGGATTCGACATCATTCTCTGCAGGAACCTCCTCATCTATT
>JBLNHB010000114.1:0-17954 GCA_050268805.1 bacterium
CATCATGGAACATATGCGCCTGACGCAGTGCGTTCTGGCCGGTCGTCGCATCGATCACGAGAATCGTTTCATGAGGCGTATCTTTCATCGCCTTAGCGACCACTCGCTTCACCTTTTTGAGCTCGTCCATGAGCGGGGTTTTGGTGTGGAGCCTCCCGGCGGTATCGATGAGCACGCAGTCGATGTTTCGCGCCCTGGCTGCCTCCACCGCGTCGAATGCGACTGCGGCAGGGTCTGAATTCTGCTGATGCTTTACAATCTGGGCTCCCGTCCTCTTTGCCCATATTTCGAGCTGCTCGATGGCGGCGGCCCTGAAGGTATCCCCCGCGGCAAGGACCACCGAGTTCCCCTGGGAAACGAGGCGGCTTGCGATCTTGCCGATCGTGGTCGTCTTGCCCACCCCATTCACGCCGAGGCAGAGCACGACAAAGGGTCTCTCGTGATAGAGGACAAAGGGCTGTGGGGGGCCGAGCATCTCCTTGAGGTATGATTTGAGAAACGCAGTGAAATCTTCGTATGACCTGATTTCTCCTTTTGACGCCGTTGTCCTGAGGCTATGGATGATGTCATGAGTCGCCTTGACGCCGACATCGGAGGAAATGAGGAGTTCCTCAAACTGCTCGATCGCATCGTCACTCATGAGCCGGGAGGAAAAGATGCCCTCAACCTTCCCGAAGAAGGCGCTCCTCGTTTTGGTCAGCCCTGACTTCAGCTTGTCGAATATCCCCATGATGCCTCCCGGAATGAGAAATAATTGTAATGGTTCACCCGGACTTTTGACAACAGAGGGAAGAACCGCCGAGGCACTAACCCGCAGTATTCATACATTCTCGCTCTCGATGAGCAGGCATGGCCCCAAAATTTTTTGAAATCGATGGATTATTTCTTGCGTGATACGTTTGGGTTTCGTACTGAATGGATCGCGCGGCGCCCGGCTACGCTTTATTGCGAGTTTACATTAAGGTATCGATGCAAAAAATTTTTTTCTCCACACCTGCTCATGTCCATAAATAAAAAGGGTAGGATACAAGAATGAAAGATTGAAGATTTCGGCAAAGAGGAATTATTTATAATATCCCATGAATTACTACGGGCATATGATACCGAGGATCAACGGCGATGACATCGAGAGGGAATTTTCTTCGCATCGTGACCTTGTCAAAAAGGGGATCGCGGGATTCATCCTGTTCGGCGGAGAGCGGGAGAACGTCAGAAATCATCTCAGGCTCCTCCAGAATGAAGTTCCCCATCCGCTGATCATCTGCTCCGACCTCGAACAGGGCTTGGGACAGCAGCTCAGGGGAGGAACTGTTTTTCCACCTGCTATGGCGCTCTCCGCCGCGGTCGCAAGAGACGACAGATTCGATCGAGAGCTCGCGCATGAAATCTTTTCCGTGTACGCAGAAGAAGCGCTCTCTGCTGGGATCAATACCATCCTCGCTCCGGTCGTTGATATCAATACGAATCCGGAGAACCCCATAATCTCTGTTAGGTCCTTCGGAGAGGACAGGGAAACGGTGACGCGCATGTCCGCTGTGATGATAGATGCGTTCCGTTCACACAGCGTGAAATCGTGCGCAAAGCACTTCCCCGGCCACGGCGATACCATGGTCGATTCCCACATTTCCCTTCCCCTGTTAAACAAAAGTCTCGATACGCTGGAACAGGAGGAACTGTATCCATTCAGGAGGGCACTTGAAGAGGGAGCAGATTCCATCATGCTCGCGCATTTGTCAGTCCCCGCCCTGGATCCGGAAGGGGTGCCACTATCGCTCTCGGGCAAAGCAGTGCAATACATCAGGCAGAGGATGGGTTTTCAGGGTCTCCTCATGACCGATGCCCTGAACATGGGAGGGCTTTCGGACATCGGAGAGAATGAAGCGGGATTCAAATCCCTGACCGCGGGTGTGGACGTTCTCCTCCATCCGGGCGATCCTGAAGGCCTGAATGCGTATCTTATGAAAAGGAATCCGAAATCGGATCTCCACCGCATCGAAGCATTCCGCTCAAATCTTTCGAAAGGAAAAGCCGCTCTTCCCGATTTTGAGAAGAACCGGAGGCTTGCGGAGAAGATCGCCGAACTGTGCATAACGGTTCCTGAAAGCATAAGAATCGGAAAGCCTTCCTCGATCATCATCCTCAGGGAACGGGACGAATTCTCATTCGGAATTTTTGAAGAATTTCTCCGGGAGCGTTACCCTGATGTGAGACAGATTATCTTGAAAGGGGAGGGCATTCCCGGCGCGAATGAAACAGGAGAGAATGCATTCATCCTTATTTATTCGAAGACCGCCGCGTGGAAGGGCGGTGTCTCTCCATGGTTCAGGGAGGCGATCAGGGGTATTGAGAAGCGAACGGCTCTCTTTATTGTATTCGGAAACCCCTACGTTGTTCGCGATACGAAGAGTTCCAAAGTGCTTACTTACTGGTGCTCCGAGCAGGCAGAAAGGGCACTGGTGAAAAGTTTAGAAAAGTTTTTGTTCGTTTAGCCAATTCAATTCATGGATTCTTTTTTTTCGCCGCATCTGCTCACATCCATGAAAAGTGCGGATTTGAGGTACAGGCCCAGGAACTTGTATTTTCTTCGTATCATGCGGTTTCCCCTTTGTCACTTCACCGGCGCCGTCATGATATAGTCATTCTCTTTCATCTTCCCGTGACACTCGATACACGCGCCTATCTTTCCCGTTTCCATCACTTTTCCGTCCGGCGCATAGTGAAACCAGTGCCAGTCACCCGCCACGGGATTGAATCCCTTGATCTTTATCTTTACGGAGAGGTCGATCAGTTTTTTGTCGGGGCCGTAGTTTTCCACGACGATCAGGGACCCGAAGGCCATATCTTTTTTCTGGGTGATCGATTCGTATGCGACAGGGTTTACATAGGTTGAGAGAAATGACCCGTGCGGCTCTTTCCCCGGTTGCAGTTTCCCCTTGTCCGGCCAGAGCTGCCACGATGTGTACGGGGTGTCTTTCGTCAGGTAGATGAAGAACTTTTCCGCGTCGAGTCCGTATTTTTTATAGTCGCAAGGACTCGCCGCGAACTCCTCGTCATCGGCGAATGCCAGGGTACTGAGGGCAAAAACGAGAATGAGAACGAGTGCATAAACACCTATCACCTTTTTTTTCATATATGTCTCTCTTCCGTAGAATGTGCAGAACGCTTCGTATCAGCGATATATAGAATCAGATACCCGGGCCAAGCCCGCCCCAGTATTTGATGAGGTAGTAGATGCCCCAGATAATGAGGCTGGCGAAAACGATAATGAGCCAGAGGGGGACGGTTCCCTCGTATGACTCGATATCCGGCGCAAAGCTCTCTTTTTCATTTCGCTCCATTGCTGGTCACCTCATCTTCATGAAGAATTCGATTCAGGAAAAAGTCCGGCGGAGCCGGCCAGCTCCGCCGGATTATCATGCTCGCCTTAGCACGGCGATTTAGTGTCTTCCCGGATCGAGTTTCGAGCCCCGGTTGGCCCAGTAGATATACGCCTCGAGCGCTTTCATGGCGTCCGAGTCAGGATCGAGCTTTTCGCCTTCATTCGGCTTCTCGATGCACCAGTTGATCATGTCCCTGAGTGTGGAAAACTTGTTGATCTGTTCCTGGAATTTCGGGAATTCATAGGGGTGATTATCGACCGCGAAGGGATGGCACATGGCGCAGGCCATGCCGGTCCGGGAGAGCTTGGTCCCCATCTTCTTTTCCGTGGCAGCATCGCCGTGGAAGAGGAGGTCGCCGATTCTCACCTGCTCCATGAATGCATCGTCGAAGGCCTTGAGCTGCTCCGGCGTGTGTTTTATCTTGTGAGCCTGGACCTGGTCAGTTCCGAAGATCAGGCACATGCCAAAGACCGCCGAGACCGCCAGGATGATCGGAATAGAGTATTTTTTTATTTTCATGGTTGTCTCCTCCTGAAAGTTATGGCCGATCGGCGATGCGGGGGCTCAGGACCTGGTTATCGTTGTCTCCTGTTCCCGAATCGACCTGGGTTTTGGCGAATACGTCCTTGCGCCACATCATGTACTCATAGTCCGTTTTCCCGGCGCCGGTCACGGCAAGCTTTCCCCAGCCCACGCCATCGAAGTGGTCCCCGGGGTCAACACGAACCATGGGAATCGTGAGCGAAGGCACTCCCTCGGGCGGATAAGGCCAGTTCCATGCGGTGGCGAGCATGCCGATAGACCGCATTTTCCCGATCTCATTGTAGAGCACCTGGTGGGTATGGCCATGAATGTTTGTGACATTGCTATAGGGCTTCAGCGCCTCCTGGATTTCCTTCCAGTCGCGAACCCAGAAATTCCACGGCGGATAATACTCATAGAGGGGGTTGTGACTGAATACGATCACCGGTTTGTCCTTGGGCCAGTCCGAAAGGGTCTTGCTCAGCCACTGGAGCTGATCCGGCCCGACGCCTGCCCACGGACCCGCAACCGAGCCGTCCAGCGTCGCCATATGACCCATCCGCTCCTGGGGGGTCATCTTCTTGGCAGTCCAGTAATCCGGGCCGCGGCTTATCGTGTCGAGCCCGATGAACCGGACCCCCTTGTGGTCAAAGGTCCAGTTCGGCTTCCCGAACAACTTTTGCCATGCTGCGCCCATGTCGAGATACCAGTCGTGCTCACCCGGGATGAAATACTTCTTCATCTTCAGCGGCTTGAGAAGTTCCGAGCCGAGCTGCAGTTCCACCGGATCACCGAGCTGTGCCAGGTCGCCCCCGTAGATCATAAAGTCAGGTGCGGGCTTCATCGCGTTCACGTCACTCACCGCCCTCTCGGTTTTCTCGACAAAGCGCGTATTCAGCGCCTTGGGATAGAGATGGCTGTCGGAGATCCAGGCAAACCTGAATTCTTCGGCGCCGTAGGCGACGTCTATGGTGTTGATGATCGGGAGCAGCCCCTGCGAGGCTGCGCCCACTGCGGCTCCTGCAAGAAGGGTCCGGTGGATGAAGGTTCGGCGGGTGATCCCCATACCACTTCCTTGCCCGTATGCATGCTCTTCACTCTTCGTCTTGCATCGTGTCTTGCTCATGGTTACCTCCTTTCACGGTTGACTCTCTCATAGAAACTATGAGTTACTTTTTGATTTCGACAGGAACGGTCACCGTCTCTTTCGCTTTGACCTTCACGGGGATTTCCATGCTTCCCGTGTATTCCTGCCAAACGACCATGGTGTAATCTCCCGGCGGGACATCGCTTATGGTGTATGTTCCATCCTTGGCAGTCACCGCATAGTAGGGATTGTCAGCCACATAGATCCAGGCGAGCATCCAGCCGTGGGCGTCGCACTCAACGCGGACGATCCCCGGTTTTCTGAGGGGTTTCTCGACGCTCATCCCCTCCTTCGGCATCGCCACGTTAAATACCGTCGCCTTGATGAGGAAGCCATGGGTGTTGTGGAGGACCGGGTCGGAATTATGGATGGCGACATTCATGCCGGCAGGGATGACCTGCACATGCGGCTCGAACCTGCAGTTGTGATTATTCAGCACCGGCGTCTTCTTGGGTTTTTCCCACCGCTTTCCTTTTTGCACACCCTTCAGGTAGACGACGGCGAATTGAACGCCCTTGTCAGGACCGACGATGACCTGCGGCTCATCGCGGATCCCGCCGCAAACCTCCGGGTCCTTTGTCGGAATGATTTTCCGCATGGGGATATCACCGTTGTACACCACCTTGCCCTTGATGGCGCCGCCGCTTGCAACAGCACCTTCCTCATAACTCTGTGCAGCAGGCGTCAGAACGCACAGCACAACGAGCAGGATGAAAAAATTGATGATAATTCTCGATCTCTTCATGTTGCACCTCCTCCATAAAATTGCTGATCGTACGTGACAGCAGAGAACTATTCTGAAGGCCGCCTCTCTTCCATCTCCCTCTCGAGAATTCGATACTTCACATCCTCGGTATCATCCATCTGACCGGAGAGGACAGCCCAAACGAATATAGAGAGAGCGCCTAATCCCATACCGAGCGCGATGAGAAAACCGAATATGACCGTATTCTCGATCATTGTTTCGCATCCTCCGAAAGACTGAGCACAAAAAAGGTCAAGGCCCACCCGTCATCCGGAGAGGTGAAGGAGTCGCTGAACGAGGGCATGGGCGTGCCGCTCAGCCCCGTCATGAATGTCCTGAAGATATCCTCGGGCCTCGGCCCGCTTTTGAAAGTCCCTCTGGTGAAGTTGGCAGGCGGTATTCTGTCCCCGAAGTCATCTTTCAGCGTGTCCGACTTCGGTCCGTCGCCCTTTCCCTCGTTCCCGTGGCACTCCCAGCACTTCATGTCTTTAAACACCTGTTTTCCGTGTGCGATCAGCTCTGCCGTGGGCTTGGGAGCCTGGGGAATGAGAATCGGCGGCTCCGGCGGATAGTTTACAAAATCGGACGAGAACGTTTTGATGAAGTGAATCACATCCCGCCGGTCATCCTCGGGGAGATTGAACCAGGGCGGCATGGCCGTTCCCCTGACGCCGACCGAGATGGTCCTGAATATATCGGAATCGAGCGGGAGTGAACCGGTCGGTGTCGTCCTGAATTTAAATACGCCTGACGTGAAATCCCGCGGCTGTGCAATCTCGAACACAACGGTTGAAGGAGCAGGACCCTTGCCGTCTCCCTTTTCTCCGTGGCAGCCTATGCAGCGCCGCTCGTAGACCGCCTTTCCGTGCTCGAGGGAAGCAGGCGTTTCGATCGAGGAAGAGCCTTCCTGGAGGATCTGATAGGAAAAGCCGTCCCGCCATCTGCCCTTGTTCATCCCGATGTTCTGGACGAACGCGGTGACGGCGATGCCGTCCTCACTCAGGACACGTTTGCCGTCCGCGGTCTCGTTCTTAAAGAACCACTCGAAACGGGGCATAACTGAATCGGGCACGACTGCTCGGGGATCGAAAAAGTGGGCGCTGTGCCAATCGTCCCCGACCTTTCCGCCGATGCGGGAGAGGTCAGGCCCGATCCTCCTCGTTCCGATGAGGTGGGGCAGGTCATAGGCGTATTCGCCGAACTCAGAGACCGGACCCCAGCGCCGGTTCTCCCCGGTAACGGGCCGGAGGTACATGGAGTGGCAGTACCAGCAGCCCTCTCGCATATAGATCTTCCTGCCCCTCGCCAGCAGTTCAGAGTAGGGGACAGCATCAGCCTTGATCTCGGTCAGTTCACCAAGGGATGTCCTGACCGTCTTGGTAACAGTTTTTATCCTCGTTTCTCTCATCAGGTAGGGGAAGATCCCCTGTACCACAAGGGCGAGAAAGAAGAAACCGAACCCCGCGATGAGGGCGATGATCTTTGCTCTCCTCATGGTTGCACCCTGCGGAGCTTTCTGCCGGAAAGGAGAAGATTAATTCCTACGAGGGAGATTCCAACGTCCATGGTAATCCCCGTGAACGTTCGTATGAACCAGTAGGGTTTCATGGTCACGACGCTGTCCACGAATTCTGAACCTGCCATGAGCTCTGTTCCCTGGATAAGTCCCTGGGTGATGAGGATGAAGATCATCGTGGATATGCCGCCCATGATCATCCAGGTGCTCCAGTTTGCCATGGGCACGTGGAACGAACTTCCGGCTACTCTCGGCCAGACATAGTAGCAGGCAGAGAGCGCCCAGATGACATACCCGCCAAAGACCGTTGCGTGGGAATGGGCAATGACGAAATCGGTGAAGTGCGTCGGCTTCTGGAGGTTCCGCAATGCCTCCACCGAACCCTGTGTGCTTCCGATGAAGTACATGACCGCGCCGAAGATCATGAGCTTGACCGTGAAGTCTGTCTGAAACTTGTTCCAGTTCCCCTTAAGTGTGCCGAAGAAGTTGGTGACCACTGTCCAGACCGGGATAATGAGCATCATGCTCGCAAAGATCGCGATCGTTTCGGTCCAGTCCGGCACCGGGCTGAAGAGATAGTGGTGGATGCCGACGAAGGGATAGAAAAAGGCGAGAGACCAGAACCCGATGAGCGAGAGCTTATGGCTGTAAAGGGGGGTTTTCGATGATGCGGGAAGAAAGAAATAAATGACCGCAAGACCGGCCGGGGTTATCCAGAGTCCGACAACGTAATGAAGGTACAGTCCATGGAGCGCGACGTTGTTGATCCCCGCCCCCGCGTATGGGAGAACGAAGTTTCCGTAGACCAGGTTCATACCCGTCCAGATGAGGGCGGCAATGATGTACCAGAGGGAGACATAGATTTTCTCTTCCTTCCTGCGGGCGATGCTCATAAATACCTGGATGATGATGATCGAAAGGGCCGCAACCAATCCCAACGGCAGGGGATTGGGAAACTCGGCCACTTCGAGGCCCTTGTTGAACCCGACTAATAGCGAAAGGAAGGAGACGATGAGGGTCCCATTCCATAGCCAGACGGCATACTTCGACCACTCCTCTTTGTACATCCGGATGCCGGTGAGCTTTGGGACCATGTAATAGACAAGGCCCAAAAAGATAGTGGAAAAGACACCAAGGATGACGCCGTTTACATGCAGGGGCCGGAGACGCCCGAAATGTGAGAATTCGGTGCTTAAAAAATTCGGATAATTGAACTTAAGGGAGAGAATTATGCCGAGGGTGGGAGCGATGATCGCCCAGAAGAATCCCCACATGAGCCAGCTCTTTACAATCGTATTATTAACAAGATTATTTACGGGACCCTGATTCACATATTCTCCTTTTTTAACGAAACTATTGATGAATTCTTAAATTACCTTGATATTTATAGATTATAATGCAATTTTTTTTTTGCACAATAAGAAGATTGCTGATTTTAATGTAAGTTTTTGTCCTACAGATATTGAATTAAAATGAATATTATATTCACCATGGAAAATAGTCACGCATTCTTTGCAGCAAAGCTCTCCCCTGCCGGTCGTCTGTTGTTTCTCTGTCGTCAAATTTCTAACCGGGTTGATAAATTTCATTGACAAGTGATGGGTTTCATGATACAAAGAAAGCAGAGAGGCTTTCCCGATAAAGCCTAACCCTTTGCGAGAAGGGGACGGAAAGCGGCGGGTCTTTGAAAAAAGACGGCCGAGCTGCCGAAGGATGAATTTTGGTATGCTCGGCTTTTTTTTTGTGCCTCAGGGAAGTACGCAGGAAGGGGAAGACGTTCTTGATAACGATGCAGCGTATTTTCTGGGAGGGCAGGATCATGGCGGAGAAGATGAACTGTTGGCAATTCAAGAAGTGCGGCAGGGAGCAGGGAGGAACAAACGTGGCTGAGCTCGGGGTCTGTCCGGCGGCTGTCGATACAACTGCTGACGGGCTCAACGGCGGGAGGAACGGTGGGAGAATCTGCTGGGCGATTTCGGGAAGTTTCAGCGACCGGACCGCAGAAGGGGTCTTGGGGGGAGGGACAAGGATGTGTTTGCTCTGTGATTTCTACAAAATGGTGAAGGCTTCCGAAGGATACGTCGACTTCAAGGTACTCAAACCGGAGCAGATATACCATCATACCCATTGAGAGCAAGAATGGTTTGAACCGGATGGGAACATGTCCGTTCACGGAATGATGGCGGGCGGGTTGCTGCCGGGATTTCCTCGCTGTTGTTTCTGGTCTTGCCGGCTGTATTACCGTTCGCCTTTTCTATTATAATGATATATGAGAAAAGACATCTGGGTGTTTCTCTTTGCCCTCGGTTTGCTGCTGTTCAGCTGGCCTCTCATGAGCATCTTCAGGAATATCTTACCGGCTTACCTCTTCGTGGCATGGTTCGTCTTTATCGGGTTTATTTTCACGGTAGTAGCGAAGACGGGGAAGGAAGAAGGGGGACGATAGAGTGTTCTCAACAACCGTTGTGTTTCTCCTCATATTGTCGTACCTTCTCCTGCTCTTCCTTGTCGCACATTATGCGGAGAAGCAGGAAAAACGGGGAAGGAGCCTTGTATCGAATCCCTATGTGTATTCCCTCTCCCTTGCCGTGTACTGTACGTCGTGGACCTTTTACGGGAGCGTCGGGAAAGCGGCGAATTCCGGCCTGAGCTTCCTGACCATCTATGTCGGTCCGACGCTCATGGCAGCGCTCTGGTGGATCGTCCTCAGGAAGATTGTCTATATCTCAAAAGAGTACAGGATAACGACCATATCCGACTTTATCGCTGCACGCTATGGTAAATCATTCTTTCTCCCTGCCCTCGTAACGATTGTTGCCGTTGTCGGCATCACCCCCTACCTCGGTCTCCAGATCAAGGCCGTCATGACGACCGTTTCGATTCTCTCGGGCAGACCTGAAGGGACGCATTTTGCCGGATGGTTCATCACACTCGTGCTCGGCATCTTCGCAATCATCTTCGGCGCCCGCAGGCTCGATGCGTCGGAGCGGCACGGCGGACTTGTCTTCGCCATTGCCTTCGAATCGGCGATCAAGCTCATCGCGTTCATCGCCGTCGGAACCTTCGTCACCTACTGGCTCTTTGACGGATTCCGCGACATATTCAAGCTCACCGGGCAGTCTGAGTATGGGTCGCATCTGAGGATCGGTGAGGGATCCCATGTCAGTTTCCTCGAATGGACGTCGCTGACCTTCCTCTCGATGATGGCTATTCTCTTTCTCCCGAGACAGTTCCATGTCTCGGTCGTGGAAAACTCATCCTATGACCACATCAAGAAAGCGATGTGGCTCTTTCCCCTTTACCTGTTCCTGATCAACATCTTTGTCCTCCCCATCGCCTACGGAGGGCTCCTTTCGGGCGGCACCCAGGCTGAGGCCGATTATTTCGTTCTCAGCATCCCTCTCAAGAACGGATATCCCGTTATCGCCCTCATCGCGTTCATCGGCGGCTTCTCGGCAGCCACGGCCATGGTGATTGTCGAATCCCTTGCCCTCAGCACGATGGTCATGAACAGCATCGTCATGCCGACCTTCTGGAGCATCGGCAAGACGAAGGGGTTGCATTTCCTCAACATCAAGCGCCTCGTGATCATCGGCTGTGTCTTTCTCGGGTATGCCTTTGCGGTCAATGTCGGGGAGTTCTACAATCTCGTGGACATCGGGCTCAAGTCCTTTGAAGCGGTCACCATCTTTGCGCCTGCCTTTCTCCTCGGTATGTACTGGAAGGGCGGGAACCGGAAAGGAGCCATTACCGGGATACTCGCCGGGTTCATCGTCTGGATCTACACGCTCCTGATTCCTGCGCTCATGCGGGCAGGAATCATCGTCAAGAGCGGCGCACTCGAGAAACTCATCAATTCGAGCTTTCTGAATCCCACCGCGCTCTTTGGATTGGATGGATTCGACCGCTGGAGCCATTCCCTCTTCTGGGGATTGCTTCTGAATGTCTCTTCCTACGTAACCGTCTCACTCCTTACGAAGCAGTCCGATATCGAGACGAGCCAGGCGATTTCTTTCGTTGATTCCTACGCCCCGCTCAAGATCGTGCCGTCACGCACACCGAAGAGCATCGCCGAGATCGAGGAGACCCTCGATCAGTACCTTGGCGGTGATGCCGCCAGAGAAGTGGTCAATGGCTTCCTGGGAAAGAACAGCCTGACCCGGCAATCAATTCCTGATGAGTGGCTTCTCAAGCTCAGGGATGAAGCAGAGATGGTATTGTCCGGTGCCGTCGGGCCGGCGATGGGGACGCTCGTCTTCCGGGACCGGACCGTCCTCACTCCGGAGGAAAAAGAGCAGATTTCTTCGTCCATCCGGGAGATATCGAGCAGCCTGCGATTATCCCGGCTCGAACTCGCGGAAAAGAACCGTCAGCTCGCTCTCCTGAAGGAATTTAGCGAAAACATCATCGAGAGCATTCCCCTCGGGGTTGCGACACTCGATAGTCAACTGAGGGTGAAATACTGGAACCGCACCATGGCAAAGATTACGGGTGTTTCGAATGATGAGGCGCTCGGGGGCGAGGCGAGCCTCATCTTTCAATGTCTCGAGACGGAACTTTTCCTTCCCGAGGTTAAGGAGGGAGAAATTACCTGCAAAAAGAATCCCGGAACCCAGCCCCCGATGACAATGAAAGTTTATATCAGCAGGCTCACCGGCATCCAGAGGGGATATGTCATCGTACTAGAGGACATAACGGAAAAGAAAAAGATCGAGGAGGAACTCTTCAGGGCAACGAAACATGCAAGCATCGGAAGACTCGCGGCCGGTGTATCACACGAGATCGGCAACCCCCTTGCTTCAATCTCCTCGCTTGTTCAGGAATTGCTTGCGGAGGACCTCTCCCCCTTTGCAGCGCATTCCCTCAACACCATCAACCAGCACGTTGACCGTATTGCGCGCATCGTGAGAAACCTCGGCGATTTCGCCAGGCTCTATCCTCGCCAGAAAGTCCCGACGAACATCAAAGAGATCCTCGAAAATACCATCAATCTCGTCAGGTATGACCGGAATTTCCGGAAGATAGAGATCAGGACCGACATCCATGATGTGCCTGCAGTGAAAATAGACCCGGACCAGATGCAGCAGGTGTTCCTCAATCTCATGCTCAATGCCCGTGACGCCATGCCTGAGGGAGGGAACCTCTCGATTTCGGTCACGAGCGATAACGGCTTTGTTACCGCCGTCTTCTCCGACAGCGGAACGGGGATGGATGATGAAATCAGAGACAAGGTCTTCGATCCGTTTTTTACTACGAAAGGGCCGGTGAAGGGATCCGGACTGGGGCTCAGCATCAGCTACAGTATCATCAGGGACCACGGCGGCACAATCGAGATCGAGAGCGAGAAGGGAAAGGGGACGAGCTTTACCATCCGGATACCGGCGAAATAAGAGGCGTCAGACAGTATGGCAAAGAGCATTCTCGTCATAGAAGATGAGGAAACACTCAGGGATTCACTCAAGAGAATATTCCTGAAAGAAGGCTTCTCGGTGGACGTTGCCGATTCGGCAGAGAGCGGACTCGCGCTTATGGAGGCGACAATTTACGATGTCATCATCTCCGACATTATGCTGCCCGGCGTGGACGGCATCGAGCTTCTCACGAAAGTCCGCCAGGAACTCTCTGACCAGATCTTCATCATCATGACCGCGTATGCGTCACTCGAGACCGCGGTCAGGGCGCTCAGGGCCGGCGCCTATGATTACATCATGAAGCCGATCATCCATGAGGAGATCAAGCAGGTCGTGAGGAATGCTCTGAAACAGCGCCATCTTCAGACTGAGAATGTGCTCCTCAAACGGGAAATCGGGAAAGACTACGATTTCAGCAGCATTATCGGAAAGAGCCCTCTGCTCCTCGGCATCATCGATGAGGTCAAGAAGATTTCCGACACGAAGAGCAACGTGCTCCTCCTCGGTGAAACCGGGACAGGCAAAGAGCTCTTTGCACGGGTCATTCACCATAACAGCTCGCGAGGTGACATGCCCTTTATCCCCATTAACTGCTCGGCGATCCCCGAGAGCCTCCTCGAGAGCGAGCTCTTCGGGCACCTGAAGGGTTCTTTTACCGGTGCGGTGTCCTCGAAGAAAGGTCTTTTCGAAGAGGCTGAAGGAGGGACGGTATTTCTCGATGAGATCGGCGATGTCAGCCCTTCACTCCAGGTGAAGCTCCTCAGGGTGCTTGAGGACCAGATGATCAGGCCGGTGGGGAGCACCAAGTCGACCAAGATCGACCTCAGATTCATAACCGCAACGAACAGGGACATCAAGGCAGTGGTGCGGGAAGGGAGATTCCGGGAGGACCTGTACTACCGGATAAACACCATAGCCCTTCAGCTCCCACCCCTTCGGGAGCGGAAGGAGGATATCCCCCTCCTTGTCAGGCATTATCTGGCAAAGTACTCTCAGGAGTTGCGAAAGCAGGTAAAGGAGATTCCCGAGGAGGTCACCATGCTCATGGCGAGATACCCTTGGCCGGGAAACATCCGGGAACTCCAGAATGTCATTGAGCGGGCGATCCTTATTGCCGAAAACGGCCTGATCACGCCGGAGAATCTTCCCGAGGAGATACGTTCGGAGGGATCATTCGGGCATGAGACCATCGACCAGAGGCTCTCTATTGAGGATTACACCAGGGTATTTATCCTCAAATATCAGGCCACACATACAGAACAACAGATTGCCGACATGCTCGGCATAACAAGGAAATCTCTTTGGGAAAAAAGGAAAAAATGGGGTATCCCCAAAGATTAACCTCGATGCAACATTCTGTAACATCATAGAACGCACACATTACTTTTCGTTACATCAATAGACCTCGCGAAGTTGGCCTATCTCAAAAAATCATTATTTATTAGGTAGTTAAAGTTTCTCTAGTTTTGGCATTTTATTTGCTCATAGGTATACAAACCCCTATGATTACTGAAGATCTCATTAATTTTCTGAAAGAGGTTCCCCCGTTTCAGTTCCTTGAAGAAACGGTCCTGCGAGATGTCGCTACCAACATTTCCATGGAGTTTTTTCCCAAGAATACGGTCATCCTCACCCAGGATGGTCCGCCGAGCGATACCCTGAGGGTCATCAAGAAGGGCGGCGTAAAGGTCTTCATGAAATCCGAAGAGGGGGAGGAGATGGTCATCGATTACCGGGGAGAAGGGGATACCTTCGGTTTTCTCTCGCTTATCGGCAAAGACAGACAGAGAACAACCGTGGTCGCAATCGACGATACCATCTGTTACCTTATTGATAAAGAAAAGATTATTAGACTCCTTGAATCCAATCCTGCCTTCACAGAGTATTTCCTGAAATCACATTTTTCCAAATACATTCACAAGACGTACAGCGAGATGCAGAGCAAGAGCCTCTATTATGGTGCAAGCGACCGCTTGCTTTTCACCACCCAGGTCGGCGAGATAGCCACCAAGCCGGTAGTGACAGTGAGCGAGGAGACAACGATCAGGGATGCAGCCCAGAAAATGGTCGATCAGAAAGTGAGCTCCCTCATTGTCCTTGACAAAGGAAATCTGCCGTCGGGGATCATTACCGACCGCGACCTCAGGGAAAAGGTTGTCGCCAGAGGCAGGGACGTCTCGGCCGCGGTGAAAGGTATCATGTCACTGCCGATGATCAGGGTCGATGCGCGCGACTACTGTTTTGAGGCGGTCCTCAAAATGATCAGGTACAACATCCATCACGTGATTGTGGTCAAGGAAGGAGACCTGAAGGGCGTGCTGACGAATCATGATCTCATGATGCTGCAGGGGAATTCGCCTCTCTCCTTTGCCAAGGACATCGAGAATCAGAACAGCATTGAAGGGCTTATACCGGTTTCGCACAAGGTCGACAAAATCATCGGCATGCTCCTGAAGGAGGGTGCCAAGGCGAGCAATATCGCGAAGATAATGACGGAGCTCAATGACCGGATCGTCCGGAAGGTCCTCGAACTGGCCGAGACCAAGTACGGCGCCCCGCCGCTCACCTATTGCTGGATATGCTTCGGCAGTGAGGGCCGCAAGGAGCAGACCTTCAGGACCGATCAGGACAACGCGATCATCTATGCCGATCCGGAGACGCCCGAGAAGGCCGAGGAGGCGAAAGTCTATTTCCAGAGGCTCGCTTACTTCGTCAAAGAGGGCCTTCTCCAGTGCGGGTTCCCCCCCTGTCCCGCCAATTACATGGCGAGCAACCCGGAGTGGTGCCAGCCTCTCCGGACATGGAAGCGTTATTTCCTCAATTGGATCTCGACACCCACGGGTGAGTCCCTCCTGAAATCGCTCATCTTCTTTGATTTCAGGCCTCTCCATGGCGACTTCAGCCTCGCTGACAGCCTGAAGGAATACCTCCGGGCGACGGTCGAGGACCAGCGCCTCTTCCTCGGACATCTCGCGAATATGATCATCAAGAACATGCCGCCGATCGGCTTTTTGAAATCCTTTGTCGTGGAGAAGGGCGGGGAACACAAGAATGAACTCAATCTGAAAGTCAAAGGGCTCGCCCCGATCGTGGACATTATACGGCTTTTCAGCCTCGAGAAAGGAATCAGCGAGACATCGACCCTCGAGCGGATCAGTGCCTTGATCGACAAGCATGCGATTGTTACTGAATATGCCGATGAGATCGAGCACGCCTTTGAGTTCGTCATGCTCCTCAGGATGCACCACCAGCTCGAGCAGATGGAATCAGGGAAACAGCCCGATAACTTTCTCAACCCGAACATGCTCAGCAACCTCGAGAAGAGGACGATCAAAGATGCGTTTCATCTCATATCGAAGCTTCAGGATCAGATCATCGAGCGCTATAAGGCGATGATTCTGTAAGCGGGGATATTGTCCCGGTTCCAAGGGGGAGAAGGAGAAGACCAGCGTGGGAGCACTCAGTGCATTGTGGGGACCGAAAGTCAAAGGCGGAAGAAAAACGCCCATCCTCAATGTGTCGTTCGTCGCAATTGATACGGAACTGACCGGCCTCGACGCAAAGAAGGATTCCATTATCTCTCTCGGAGCGATCCGGATGACGGGCGGACGTATTGACGTCGGGAGCTCCTTTCACCGGCTTATCAAACCGCAGACCGATTTCAAGGCCGAGAGCGTCGTCATTCATGAGATAACGCCGTCGGATGTGGACCAGAAGCCGGCGATCGGTTCGGTCCTGCCCGAATTTCTCGATTTCTGTGCCGACGATGTGGTCATTGGATACTGCATCGGCATCGACCTTGAGTTCATCAAACGGGAACTGAAACGACTGCACCGGAAAACCTTCTCTAATCCCGTCATCGATGTTTATTCTCTCTTTGAATGCCTCAAGAGAAGGTTCGCGTCGCACACCTGCTTTGTCTCGATACCCAATGGATTGGGACTCTACCGGATGGCGAAGTGCTTTGGCATACCGGTCAACGGAGCCCATAACGCGCTCATGGATGCATATATAACAGCCCAGCTCTTCCAGAGGTTTCTGCCGCTCCTCCTGGAAACAGGATTCGAGCGGATCGGGGATCTCCTGAGAGTGGGCAATCCTTCACGGGGAGGTGATGTGTACCAGTCATCAAAAGAAGTCTGTAACCTGTAACACCACAACAACATTTAAAGGAGGAAACGATGAGTAAAAAGACTGCACACGAAATCCTCGAGGATGCGGATTTCAAATCTCTGTCTGCACAGAAGAACGTAATATCCTGGATCCTGACGGTCCTGGAGCTCGTTCTCTATTTCGGGTTTATCGCCCTCATCGCGTTCAACAAACCCTTCCTGGCGCAGAAACTGACCGAGGGGAAGGCGACGACCATCGGCATTCCCATTGCGGTCGGAACGATTGTCCTGTCGTGGGTCTTTACCGGAATTTACATTTTCTGGGCGAACAGCAAATACGACACCTTGGTGAAAAAAATCAAGGATAAGGTAGGAGGTTAACCATGCCACAGGCAACCCAGCAAGCAGCACAGACCATGATAGGGCAGGCGAACCCGACTGCCATAATGTTCTTTATTGCGTTCGTCATCAGCACCCTCATGATAACCTGGTGGGCGGCGAAGAGGACGCGGACGACGAAAGACTTCTACGCAGCAGGCAGGAGCATTACCGGATTTCAGAACGGCCTCGCCCTTGCGGGCGACTACATGAGCGCCGCTTCCTTCCTCGGGATCGCCGGCCTCGTGTCGACAAAGGGATACGACGGTCTCATCTATTCCGTAGGGTGGCTCGTCGGATGGCCGATCATCATGTTCCTCATTTCGGAGCCGCTGAGGAACCTCGGCAAGTATACCTTTGCCGATGTTGTCGCCTACCGGCTCAAGCAGAGACCCATTCGTGCCGCCACGGCAGCAGGTTCGCTCGTCGTGGTGCTCACCTACCTCATCGCGCAGATGGTCGGCGCAGGCACGCTCATCAAGCTCATGTTCGGTCTCCCCTTCGAAGTGGCCATCATTATTACCGGAGCGCTCATGATCTCCTATGTTCTCTTCGGCGGCATGATCGCGACGACATGGGTCCAGATCATTAAGGCGGCCCTGCTCCTGAGCGGCGCGACGCTCCTCGTGATCTTGACCCTGGCGAAGTTTGGATTCAGCTATGGCGACCTCTTCGGACAGGCGGAGCAACTCTATACTTCCAAATTCCTCGAGCCCGGAGGTCTGGTCACCAATCCGGTCGAC
>JBLNHB010000115.1:0-3764 GCA_050268805.1 bacterium
CATATTTCAAAAACATGAAGAGCGCGGAAAATGTGAAAAACGAAAAGAGGAGATCTTTCTGGCCCGATATGTATGAAACGGCCTCAACGTGGACGGGATGGAGAAGAAAGAAAACGCTCACAAATAACGCCGGCAGTGTTGCTCCGGCGAATCCTGAGAGGGCGCGTCCTGTCCCTTCCCTGAATTGCCGGTACAACAGCCCAGTGAAACGATAGAGGATCAGCCCAACAGCGAAGTACAGACAGAGACTTACGATATGATACCCAAGGGGATTCTGCCCAAAGAGATTGTACTGAAGGACAAAGAGAAAATCTCGCAGCGGGAGGTGTTCACCCCAAGCGTTGCTGGGACGGAGAAGAATTGAGCTGATATCCCACGGCTTCAGTCGTGGAAGGACGTCATTATCGAGAAAATAGGTTCGGTCGTCCCAGACAAATGCTCCCGTCAACCCCCTGATATAGGGAATGCAGGCGACCAGGATAAGTGCGACCACCCATCCTTCTCGCACGCCATGCAATCCGCTGCGATCACTGCCGTGCGACCTGCTACAGGGCATCCTTGACCATGTCAACTACATACTGGACCGCGCGCACGGTCAGTTTCGGGTAAAAGGGCAGGGAAATTGTCCTCCTGCCGATCTCTTCGGCAACCGGAAAATCTCCCTCCCGGTGCCCGAAGTTCTCGCGGTAATACCTGAGAAGATGGATCGGCCGGTAGTTCACCGCCACTCCCACGCCCCGCTCCTGCAGGTCAACGAGAATTTCGTCCCTCCTCTTGTCGTCAACCAGCAAGGTGAAAAGATGCATGGCATGACGCGCCCTGGGCCGGATGGCCAATAACCGGACGCCCTTCAGACCCTTGAACGCATCGCGGTAGCGCTGCCAGAGCGCTTTCCTCCGATTCCACAACGTATCTATTCTCTGCAGCTGTCCGATGAGAAGCGCAGCCTGGATATTGTCCATGTTGTATTTCCACCCGAGGACCGGCATGTCGTAGTGCCGGTATCTCTTCGTATAGCGGTCGGCCGCGGTCTTATCAATACCGTGCGACCGTAACATTTTCAGGCTGTCCGCCTTCTCCTCACTGTGGACGCAGACAGCGCCCCCTTCTCCCGAGGTAATGTTTTTCGTCGCGTAGAAGCTGAAACAGGAAGCATCGGCCAGTTGCCCGACGCCGATACCGTCGCGCCGCGCCTCGATAGCATGGGCGGCATCCTCGATAACGACGAGACGATGCCGGTCGGCGATCTCCCTGATCTTCTTCATATCGCACATCTGGCCGTAGAGATGAACGGGCATGATCGCCCTGGTCCGTTCCGTGATCGCTGCTTCGATGAGTCCGGCATTGATATTCCCCGTGTCCTCCTCGACGTCGACAAACACCGGTCGCGCTCCCGCGTGGAGCACGGAGTTTGCGGTGGCGCAAAAGCTCATCGGCGTGGTGATCACTTCATCGCCTTCGCCGATGCCGAAAGCCATAAGGGAAAGATGGAGCGCGGCGGTGCAGCTCGTAACGCCGACCGTGAAGGGGATATTCAGGTAGCGGGAGAATTCTGTTTCGAACTCATTGACCACCGAGCCGGTGGTGAGAAAAATGGAATCGAGGACGTTCAGGACCCGTTTTTTGTCCCGTGCATCGATATTGTGCCGGAAAAACTCGACCTTCATGCTGCTCCGGTATCAGGCGCACCCTCGTTACCCTGCTCCTCTCTCTTGGCCTGGGGGTTTATGATCCAAATGACACCGAACTCCTTATCCTGGTATGCCCGGGCGAGCCCGAGGCGGATGATTTCGAGGAGCGCGATGAAGGTGACCACCATCTGCGCTTTGGTCCGGTCTCCGGCAAAGAGTTCCTCAAACGGCACGGCCTCTTCGGAAGAGAGCCGGTCGACGATAAAGGCTATTTTATCCTTGACCGTCAGGGTCTCCCGGGTGATCTCCGCCGCCTCGAGGGGAGCCTTTTCGAGGAATTTTCTGAAAGCTCCGATGAGATCGAAGAGACTGAGGTCAAAGAGCGACAGGTCCTTCTCGGCTTCTGCTTCCGCTTTTTCGTCAGGAGCGGGTTCCCTCCGGAAATAATCCCGCCACGTCTCCTCTTTTTCCCTGAGCGACAGGGCCGCCTCTTTCAGCGCCTGGTATTCGAGGAGCCTCTGGACCAGCTCCAGTCTGGGGTCCTCCTGCTCTTCAACGGAAACGGTCTCGTCCGCCGGGAGCAGCATCCTCGACTTGATGTGAATGAGGGTTGCCGCCATGACGAGGAACTCCCCGGCGATCTCGAGGTTCAGCTCCTTCATCATCTCGAGGTACTGGAGGTACTGGCCGGTTATGAGCGCGATGGGGATATCGTAGATGTCAATCTTGTGCTCCCGGATGAGGTGAAGGAGAAGATCGAGAGGACCTTCAAAAACAGGGACTTTGATGTTGTAGAGATCTATCTGCTCTGTCGCGTCCATCGGGTTCGTTCAGTTTAGCCAATTGCAGGGAAAAAACTCAATTGCTCGGGAAGTCTTTCCGCATATCCGTTCCGGAAGACATGGTTTCATTTAAATTTTTTATGAATCTATATATGGTACTCTAAAAATAGAGTGGTATTGTTACAATTGAAAAATTTCTCTTCCAGCGGGAGGTAGCATGTATAGAATCCTTGAAAAGCACGCCTTCACTGATGTCACCAAACTGATGGTCATAGAGGCGCCCCATGTCGCCCGGAGCGCGAAGCCGGGACAGTTCATCATCGTCCGCATCGACGAAAAGGGCGAACGCATTCCCCTGACGATCGCCGATTACGACAGGAAGGCGGGCACGATCACCATCATCTTCCAGGAGGTGGGGAAGTCCACCAAACAGCTCGGCGCACTGAGCGCCGGGGACAGCGTGGCCACCTTTGCGGGGCCCCTGGGACACGCAACCGAGATCGAGAACTTCGGCACCGTCGTCTGTGTCGGCGGCGGTGTCGGCATCGCTCCGGTCTATCCCATTGCCCGGGCGCTCAAGGAAGCGGGGAATACCACGATCAACATTATCGGCGCCCGGAACAAGTCGCTGCTCTTCTGGGAGGACAAGATGCGGGCGATCTCGGATGAGCTCATCGTCTGCACCGACGACGGCTCCTATGCCAGGAAGGCGATCGTCACCGAGCCGCTCAAAGAGGTACTCGGTTCGAAGAACGTCGCCAAGGTCTGGGCGATCGGTCCCGCGATCATGATGAAGTTCGTTTCCCTGGCAACGAAGGAGTTCAAGGTACCGACGATCGTGAGCCTCAACACCATCATGATCGACGGCACCGGCATGTGCGGCGGCTGCAGGGTGCTGCTCGAGAGCGGGGCGCAGTTCGTCTGTGTCGACGGGCCCGAGTTCGACGGCCACAAGGTCGACTGGGACAACCTCCTCAACCGGCAGCGCTTCTATGTGGATGAAGAGCGCAGGGCCACGGAGCGCTGGAACCATATCTGCAATCTCGAATCGGCGATAACGAAAGAAGGAGCACGCTAATGGCTGACACCGAAAAAGGCAAACCAAAGATACCCCGGCAGGATATGCCGGTGCAGGATGAACATGAGCGGAGGGCAAACTTCAGTGAAGTCGCCCTCGGCTATTCCCCGGAGACGGCAAAACTGGAGGCAAACCGGTGTATCCAGTGTAAGAAGCCGAAGTGCGTCGAGGGCTGCCCGGTAGGCGTGCTTATCCCGCAGTTCATCAAGGCGCTCCGCGAAGGCGACATGGTAGAAGCGGTGAAAGCGATGAAGACAAAGAACAATCTTCCCG
>JBLNHB010000116.1:0-12249 GCA_050268805.1 bacterium
GAGGTCTTCCCTGAACTTCCCGTCGGCAACGTATTTTTCCAGATTCCTGCTTGTCGCGGCGAGGAGCCGGACGTCTACTTTCATGGTCTTCTCGCCGCCGACACGCTCGAATTCCCTTTCCTGAAGGACCCGCAGGATCTTCGGCTGGAGCGCGAGGGGAAGGTCGCCGATCTCATCGAGAAAGAGCGTACCTCCGTCCGCAAGCTCGAACCGCCCCTTGCGCATTGCGGTCGCACCGGTGAATGCGCCCTTTTCGTGGCCGAAGAGCTCCGACTCGAGCAGGCCCTCCGGGATGGAAGCACAATTGAATTTGACGAAGGGACTCTTCGCGCGTTCGCTCATGAAATGGATCGCCTTTGCCACCAGCTCCTTGCCGGTCCCGCTCTCTCCCCTGAGAATGACGTTCGCCTTCGAAGGGGCGACGCTGTGGATCGCCTCGAAGACCTCCTGCATCCGGTCGGACTGGCCGATGATATTTTCTACTCGGTACCTGCCGCGAAGCTGGCGGGTGAGCTGTTCCTTTTCCTTATTAAATTCATCGCGTTCCCGCTCCATCTCTTTCTGAAATTTTATCGAGTACGCGAGAAGCGAAGCGATGATCGTAAGGAGCTTCAGGTCCTCGGCGAAGGAAACACTTTTGTCGCCGAAGATACGGTCGACACTGAGAACGCCGAGGGTCTCGTTCTTGAACTTCAGGGGAACACAGAGGAAAGCGATATTCTCTTTCCTGATTTTTCGCGTCCCGGTTTTGTTGAGAAAGTGCGGCTCATCGCCGATGTTCGGGATCACGATGGGAGAGCCGTGTTTGGCGACCTTGCCGATGATGCCCTCGCCGAGTTTATACTTCCCCTTTCGTATTTCCTCCTCGGTCATGCCGAAGGCGCTCACGATCGACACCCCCTCTGCATCCCTGAGAGCGATCGTTCCGCGTCTGAGGTCAAGGTATTCCGAGAGCACCCGGAGGACGCCCCTGAGATTCGCCCTGAGGTTCAGCGACGAACTGAGTATCCTGCTGATTTCATAGAGAGCGGCTATCTCGAGCGACTTGTAATCCTTCATGATGGCTCCCATTGTAATGAATCAAGAAATGGATTGTAAAGTTACGATGCTTCCTGACCGATTCTTTCTTTTGAGAGCAACTCCGGGAGAAAACAGGGCATAGCTGTCAGGAGGATGACGCTCTATCCGGGTGATATTCATGCTTCTTGAGTATCACCCGTTCGAGTCTTTTGTCGACGATGCGAACGATCTCAACAGACCATCCATCTATGAGCACCACCTCGCCTTTTGCCGGAATTCGCTGAAGGTGGGCAATGATAAACCCGCCGACCGTATCGTAATCCATCGACTCCGGCAGATAGATGCCGTGATCCTCTTTCAGGTCTCTAATGGTAATGGACGCATCGATCAGGTAGGAGCCGTCTTTGAGTGTAATGACCGGCTGCTCAACATCGTATTCGTCCCTGATCTCGCCGACAATCTCCTCGAGGATATCTTCGATGGTAACGATACCGCTTACCGCTCCGTATTCATCCACAACGATCGCGATATGCATGGTCTTCCGCTGCATCTGCCGGAGGAGAGAGCTGATTTTCATGGATTCCGGAACAAAGTAGGGTGTCCGCAGTAATTTTCTCATGTCGAGAGGTTCTCCGGCGGTCACCTTCTTGAACAGGTCCTTCACATACAGGATGCCTTTGATGTTTGACTTCTCGCCTGCGTAGACCGGATAGCGGGAGAACTGCTCTTCGTTCGCTTTCAACAGCAGCTCTTCCGCGGCTGTATCCATGGAAAAAGCAACGACTTTCGCAATCGGAACCATGATTTCCTTGGCAGAAAGGTCCGTAAACTCGAACACGCTGTGAATCAATCTCTCTTCCTCTGCCTCAAAATATCCCCGGTCGCGCCCCTCCCGGATGAGCAGTTTGATCTCTTCCTCCGTCACATGTCCCATGTGTGAGACGGGCTGTCCTCCGAGGAACCGAATCACCACATTTGTGCTTGTCGTGAGCAGATTGACGAAAAGGGAAAAGAACCGCGAGAAGCTGTAGAGGGGCCGCGCAATGATCAATGAAAACCGCTCGGGACTTCGCAGGGCAAGGGACTTGGGAACCAACTCGCCAAAAACAAGCGAAAAGAATGTTATGAGGATGACCACAAAACCTATCGAAATAGCCTCGCTCGATTCGGCAATAATACCGACGGGGACTTCCTGAAGCAGCGGCTTTAACGATTCAACAGCCGCTGCACCTCCAATAGCAGATGCCATCGCTCCGACAAAGGTAACCCCAATCTGGACCGTTGCAAAAAAACGGTCCGGATCGACCTTCAGGGCTTGGAGAAGTTTGGCGCTTCTGCTTCCCTGTCTCACCAGTTCGTCGATTCTCGTTTTCCGTACCGAGACAACCGCAATCTCAGAGCCGGAAAAAAAACCGTTCAAAAGAATGAAAATCAGAATAAGAATAATCTCAGTCCACATACCATTATCTCAACGCAATACGAGTAACGACATGATCGCAGAAAGGCTCGCCCCCGTGCGGTCAGCTGAGGATTCCCACAATTATTATACTCCTTTTTAATCTGTGATGGTGTCCAAGGGGCAAGCAAACTTTGGAAATTTCCCGTGAAGCTTCAGCAGCGAGAAGCAGGTGGTCACGGAAAACGTATGATGCCCAGAGCAGCGAGAATGGCGCACTGTTCGATCGTCCTGTTTAGGGCAGTCCGGGAGAATCACGCAATCAGGCCTCTGCTTCCCGCGCCATCGATCTGTTCACAAAGATCTGCTGGATGATGCTCAGGATATTTCCCATGAGCCAGTAGAGAACAAGGCCGGAAGAAAAGTTCAGGAACATGAAGGTGAATATGACGGGCATGATCATCATGATCTTCTGCTGGGTCGGGTCGGCAGAGGTCGGTGTCATCTTCTGCTGGACAACCATGGTGATGCCCATCAGGATGGGCAATACATAGATTGGATCCTTTGCAGAGAGATCCTTGATCCAGAACATCCAGGGTGCGTCCCGTAGCTCGATCGCAACCATGAGCACCTTGTAGAGGGCGAAGAAGAAGGGTATCTGGAGCAGCATTGGGAAGCAGCCGCCCATGGGATTCACCTTGTACTTCCGGTAAAGCTCCATCATCTCCCGCTGCATGCGCTGGGGATCCTTCTTGAATTTCTCCCTGATCTCGGTCATCTTCGGCTGGAGCTCCTGGAGCTTCCTCATCGATTTCTGCCCCTTGTTGAGGAGCGGGATAAAGGGAATCCTCAGGAGAATGGTGAGAACAATAATGGACCATCCGTAGTTGCCTACATAGGCATTGATGAATTTCAGCATCCAGAAGAGCGGTCGCGCCAGGATCGAGAAGAACCCGAAGTCGACGATATGCTCGAGATCCAGTTTCAGCGGCTTGAGCTGATCAATGTCTTTCGGTCCTGCAAACAGCTTATAGGTATTGACTCCTGCTTTCAAGCGGAATGCGATCATCCCCTTTTCCTGCCGTGACCAGATCTTGACCTCTTCGGGATTGGAGGAGGGGACGAGTGCGGAAAAGAAGTAATTGTCTTCAGAGGCGATCCATTTTAAATCTTTTGGAACTACCTGGACAGGCTCCTTTATTTTGCCGGTTTGGAATTCCTCCCTGTTTGCTCCTTCAAGGTAAACAGGGCCATCGTGGGAGATAGCGCCTGCAGCAGTGGTTATGCCGAAATCCCCGCCAAGTGTTACCCAATAGTCGCCTGCCTTGCTCACCTCATCAGTGATCTCAACGAGATAGGAATCAGCGCGGAATATCATCGTCCGCTTCACTATAATGTCAGCAGAAGCATATCTGAGAACCACGGTTCCCTGATGATTGTCCTTGAGATCCAGGTCCGACCCGATGATAGTGAAAACAGCGTTCTGAAGGGTGAACTCGGTATCTCTTCCGATGGCAAGAGGGTTGACGACGGGAGTGCTTTTCAGGAGGCTGATGGGGGCCCCGGATTTATCGGTGTAATTCTTGAGAACCCATCGCGTGATAACGCCTCCCCGGGAAGAGAGCTCGGCAGAATAGAGCGGGGTATCGATCTTAACAGTACGTTCCGGAACTGAACCTGTAAGCGGAGCACCTTCCCCTTTCAGGCCTGCCTGCGGTTGTGCCTCCTGGGGAGCAGGTCTCTGCTCCTGCGGAACAGGCGCAGAGCCTTGGGGTACAGGGGGGGCGGGGGGAGTGGATCGAGACATGAAATACTGAAAACCAAGGAGAACCACAAGGGACAAAACAACCGCAACGAGGGCTCTCATTTCCATGCTTATTTCACCGGATCATAACCGCCCGGATGGAACGGGTGGCATTTCATGATTCTCTTGCACGACATCCAGAGTCCCCGCAGACTCCCATAGCGCGTGATGGCCCCGTGAGCATATTCGGAACAGGTGGGCGAAAACCTGCAGCTCTGCGGGAAAAGAGGAGACAGGAAAAACCGATACAGCTTAATGAGCGATAAGAATGCTTTTTTCAACACATGAACCCCTTGGGAGAGAACGATTTTTACCGGAAAGAGCAGTTCGGGTCTCCGACGATACCGGCGCAGTCCTTCCTAAGAACAAACGCCTGATCAAACAGCCAGTTTCTTCCGACCCTTGGCTCTTCTCCTCTGGATGACCCTCTTCCCGCCCTTGGTCCTCATCCTCACGAGGAACCCGTGTGTCCTCTTCATCTTCTTCCGGTGCGGATGGTATGTTGTATACGTCCCCATTGTTCGACCTCGTTCATCGTGAAATTGAAGTAATAACTATAAAATGATGGTACCCCTTATGTCAACCCCAATGAGGGAGAATGTCAAGCCAACGAAGAGCCTGGGAATATTCTAATCCCGGCGAATACGATGAAGGTGAGCACGGAGAACGGATGAATACCCTGTTGTTAGGTCTTCTGGACTTCTGAAGAATCGCAGAGATTTACCACTTCATGCGCCATGAATGCAAGGGGGAGCACCCGGTCAACACCACCGAGCTTGATCGCCTCGTGGGGCATGCCGAATACGACGCAGGATTTCTCATCCTGGGCGATCGTCACAGCCCCTCCCTCGTGCATTTCGAGCATTCCCCGCGCCCCGTCATCTCCCATGCCGGTCATGATGACGCCGATCGCGTTCTTTCCTGCATACCGGGCAACCGACCGGAATAGTACGTCAACGGACGGGCGGTGGCGGCAAACGAGCGGGCCGTCCTTGACCTCAAGATAGTATCGAGCCCCGCTTCGTTTGAGGAGCATATGGCGGTTGCCCGGTGCGATCAGGGCACGACCCCTGATAACCGCATCATTGTCTTCAGCTTCTTTCACCGAAATCCGGCAAATTCCGTCGAGCCGCTTCGCGAATGCCTTGGTAAAGTGCTCCGGCATATGCTGGACAATGACAATGCCGGGTGCATCCAGCGGCATGCTCTCGAGAAATATCCGGAGTGCTTCGGTCCCGCCGGTCGATGCTCCGACGGCAACGACCTTCTCGGTAGTTTGCACCATGGCTTTTGCCGTTGATTTATTGAGAATGACGTCGGCAGTAAGTTTTGGAGCTACATCCTGCAGGGGCTTCGGAACGGACTGAAGCTTTGCAACAGCAGCCGACCGGACCGCATCGCACAGGAGAATCCGTGATTCTTCGAGGAACTGCTTCGCACCAAGGCGTGGCTTCTCGATAATCTCCACTGCGCCGTATTCAAGCGCCCGCAGGGCCGTCTCCGATCCTCTCCCGGCAAGACCCGAGCAGATGACGACGGGAATAGGGTGCTGACTCATGACCATGCGAAGAAACGTGATGCCATCCATCCTCGGCATTTCCACATCGAGAAGGATGACATCAGGAACTTCATGGCGCATCTTCTCTGCAGCGATAAAGGGGTCTGCAGCCGCACCCATGACCTCCAGGTCCGGTTCACCGGAGAGGATGCTGGTGAGCGTTTGCCTGACCACGGCCGAATCATCAACAACAAGCACCCGTATTTTGTTTTTCACCGGAGTTCCGCTCCTTCGTTCCTGCAAGCATTATTGGAGAATCCCTGCAGAGCTTGGCAACTGTCACTCAGGAGATGTGGCGGTAAATGGTCGGGGAAACCGCTTCGAGAGGGACATGAAGCCCATGCAGCGTCTCAGAATGCCCCATGAAGAGGTACCCGCCCGGCACCAGCCACCGGCAGAGGCTGTTCAGAACCTTTTCCTGAATTGGTCGCTCAAAATAAATGATTACATTCCTGCAAAAAATGATATCCACCTTCTCCGAAAAACCAAAATCCTCTTCCAAGAAGTTGATCCTCCGGAACCCGATCTTGTCTCGCAGTTCGGGTACGATCCTGACGAGTGCCTTTCTCCGGTCCTTGCTCCTCAAAAGATATTTCTTTTTCATCGGCTTGGGCATAAACTCCAACCTTCTCTCCTGGTAGATACCGGTTCGAGCCCTCTCCAGAACGGCAGTCGAAATATCCGTCGCGAGAATAACGAAATCGAAAACGCCGCCCGGGTACCGTTCCCTGAACCCGCTCATGACCATGGCAAGGGTGTAAGGCTCCTCACCGGTCGAGCACCCAGCGCTCCAGATCATGAACGGTTTTTTCACGCCGGCTCCGCTGTCCCTGATCATTTCCGGAACCACTGTTTGGACGAGATAGTCAAAATGTGATGGCTCGCGAAAGAAATCGGTCTTGTTCGTTGTAATGACATCGATCATGGGGACATGCTCATGCTCCATCCCTTCGGGGCTGAAAAGGTAATCACAGTATTCCTCAAATGACCTGTAGCCGAGGGCGCGCAGCCGTTTCCGGAGCCTCGCCTCGAGCATAACCTTTTTCGTGAAGGGCATCTTGATGCCGCACTCCTGCTCGATAAAATCACGGAGGCGGAGAAAATCCTTTTCGGATATCTCCGCCCTGAATATTTTACTGCACCCGATGGGGTCCTCAATTGCCATCTCAGCGGTTTCCCTGACTGATATATCTGCTGCTTTCAGCTCTTCCCGTTTCCATCCACGGGCTCGGTACCGGCCTCGATGTGGTTGACCATCTCAAGCTCCTCGGCAGAGAATATCTTGTCGATGTCGAGAATGATGATGAAGTGGCTGTCTCGCTTGCCCATGCCCATGATGAACTCGGTCCTGAGCCCGGTCCCGATCTTCGGTGCCGGCTCGATCTGCTCGGGCTCAAGCTCGATCACCTCCTGGACCGAGTCTGCAAGAGCACCGAGCACGGTCTTCTCGCCATCGAGGAAGACCTCAGCGATGATGATGCAGGTGTTGACGCTCTTCTCGGTCTTCTCCATGCCGAATTTCAACCGCAAATCAACCACCGGCACCACACTGCCCCGCAGGTTAATAACGCCGCGCATGAACTCGGGGGTTCGCGGTACCTTGGTGACGGTGGTAAAATCCATCACTTCCCTGACCTGTGATATTTTCAGGGCGAATATCTCATCTTCAAGTTTGAAGGTGAGGTACTGTGTCGCCTCCATGATCGCTGTATCATCCATGATTATCTCCTTTCCTGTGCAATCATCTCTCCGGGCAGGCCGATGTTCTTAAAACCGCTCGAATTCGTCATCCACTTTGTCACGGCCGTTCCCCATGTCGAGGGCAACACCGGCATGCTTCTCTCTCACAGCGTGCTTCTCCGCTCCGGCTCTTGCCGCTTTCTTCTCTTCGTTAGCGAGATGGGCCACACCAAAACGGTGGGCGGATTTCACCGGCGCCTTGGCTGCCGGAGTCTGCTTCGACCGGGAGACAAGCAGATCGCCATCAACCTTGAAGAACGCCATGGTGCTCTGGAGCTGCTCTGCCTGGGACGAGAGCTCTTCGGCTGTCGAGGCCATCTCCTCGGAGGCTCCCGCGTTCTGCTGGATCACCTGGTCAAGCTGCTGGATCGCCTTATTGATCTGCTCCCCGCCGGTGTTCTGCTCATTGCTCGCAGCGCTGATCTCCTGCACCAGCTCCGCGGTCTTCTGGATATCAGGCACGATCTTGGTCAGCATCTCTCCCGCCCGCTCGGCAACCTCGACACTGGTTCCGGCAAGCCCGCTGATCTCTGCGGCTGCGGTCTGGCTCCGCTCGGCAAGCTTTCTCACCTCGGCCGCTACGACGGCAAAACCCTTGCCGTGCTCACCTGCCCGGGCTGCCTCGATGGCCGCGTTGAGGGCGAGGAGGTTCGTCTGTCTCGCAATCTCCTCAATGATGTTGATCTTGCTTGCGATCTCTTTCATGGCCGTAACGGTATTGGATACAGCTTTTCCGCCTTCTTTTGCGTCCTCTGAAGCCTTGAGGGCGATCTTCTCTGTCTGGAGGGCATTGTCGGCGTTCTGCCGGATATTCGCCGCCATCTCCTCCATGGACGACGAGGCTTCTTCAGCGGCTGCTGCCTGCTCGCTTGAGCCCTGGGACATCTCTTCCGAGCTCGAGCTCAGCTGCTGGCTGCCCGAGGCCACGTTATCGGCTGCGATTTTGATTTCAGCGACAACACTTTTGAGTTTCTCCACCATTGTCTTCATCGATGCAAAAATACCGCTCTCTTTTCTCCGGCCTGATACGAGCGATACCGTGAGGTCTCCAGCCGAGATCTTTTCCGCAATCTCGGCGATGTATGCGGGCTCGCCTCCCAGAAGGTTGAAAAGCTTCCGCACGATGAATACGGAAAGTGTGATGCCGAAAAGTACGATCGACAGGGTTAAAAATACGGTTATTCCCTTTGCCTTACGTTGGACCCCATTGACCTGTTCCAGCGATGTTCCCTCATCTTTTCTCAGAATTTCCTTCATTTTCGTGAGATATCCCTGAACGGACGTTACCGCTGGCACTGTTTCCTCTATGAAAATAGCGTGGGCACGGTTCCGGTCGCTTGCCTTGTAGGCTGCAATGATTTTTTCGGCAGTTGCATGGAGTTTCCGGTGAGGCTCATCCATGGCATGGAAGGGCGCCGCCAGTTCCTCTGAATAGGGATTGAATGTCGCCATCCACTTGCCAAGGTTGCATTCATTCGGATCAAGTTTGCCTGTAAATTCTTTCCCCTGAATGAACAACCCTTTTGAGATGCCGTCCATCCACAACAGGTGGTCGATAATCCGCGCGGTCATCAGCTCGTTGACCTCCCGGATTTCCTGGTTTCGCTCCACCGCATTCTTCACCTGATTTGATGCCCAAAAAAAGAGTCCTCCCATCACTATCACAAGCACAAGCAAGGTGCTCATCACGAGCGCAAGTTTCTGTGTAATGGTAATCTTCATAAGTTCATTCCTTCCTTTCCGCCGTCAGCGGGGAGTCTTCTTTTCCGATTCTTTTGCTGAAGCGGTCTTGATCTCCGAGTTTCATACAGTACCCTCCTAAGCTAGAGAATTGTAACCATCTCAATATGAGATGGCATTGCATCCTGGTTCAGGATGCGGACTATCATCTATGTGCCCCGGCACCTGTCCCGTTGTCCTTCTTCTCTGCCACCTGGATAAGCTTGGGAATGTCGAGAATAAGGGCAACGGTTCCGTCACCGAGGATCGTGGCTCCTGACACGCCGTCGATATGCCGGTACATCCGTCCGAGGGACTTCAGGACGGTCTGATGGCCCCCGATCACCGTATCAACCACAAAACCGACCCTGTTCCCGCTGGAGCCGACAATGACGATCTGCTCAATAGCAGGCATTCCACCGCCGATCATGAACTGGTCCCGCAATCGAATGTAGGGGACGAGGCGTTCCCGCACATGAACGATCTGCCTTCCATGGGCTTGCTCTCTGTCAGCACGAATCAGCTCGATGCACTCTTCGACCATTGAGAGGGGCAGGATAAATTTTTCATTTCCCACCCTGACGAGAAGCCCCTCGATGATCGCTAGAGTAAGGGGGAGCTTGAGAACAATTGTCGTCCCCTTTCCCGCATGGCTCATCACCTCAACAGATCCACGAAGCTCCTCGATGGCTTTTTTCAGCACATCCATTCCAACACCCCGGCCGTACACGTTCGTCACTTCCCTCGCTGTTGAGAAGCCAGGCTCGAAGATGAGGGAAAATACATCATCGTCGGTTAATTCTGTATCAGGAAGTATTAACCCATTTTCAATCGCTTTCATCCTGATGGCTTCACGGTCAAGGCCTCTGCCGTCGTCCTTGATGCGTATAAACACATATGGACCCGAGTGACTGGCAGAGAGGAGTATGGTGCCGGTCCGGGATTTCCCCGCAGCTTCGCGCTCGTCCGGAAGCTCTATGCCGTGGCCAATGCTGTTCCTGATGATATGCACGAGCGGGTCGTTCAGCTTCTCGATCACGGTCTTATCGAGCTCTGTTTCGGCCCCTTCTGTCACCAGTTCAACTTCCTTGCCGAGATCCCTTGAGAGGTCGCGGACAAGACGTTTGAATTTGCTGAAGGTCGTCCCGATCGGCACCATGCGGATGCTCATGGTATTGTCGCGGAGTTCAACGGTCAGGCGCTCAACTTCCTCAGCAACGGAGAGCAGTTCGGGATCGTTCCGGTACGCGCAGGTCTGGCTGAGCCGTGCCTGGACGGTCACGAGCTCGCCGACCAGATTCACCAGGTGATCCAGTCTTTCCGAGGGCACCCGTATACTTGAAACCAGTTCAGCAGAATGCTTCTGATGAATTATCTCTTTGATATGTTCCTGCTCAGCAAGAGCAGCATCAACATGCCCTTTAGGGACAACTCCGGCATCAACGAGCATCTCGCCAAGGCGCTTCTGTTTTGACAGTACTTTGATGAGGTCTTCTGATTTCAGGTCGCCACGCTCCAGAAGGATTTCGCCGATTTTCTTGTAATGGTATTCATCGTCGAACATCCCGCCTTCGTCGATGACTTCGATCTTGAGATCAGCCTCCTCCTCGACGAAGATAAAGACATCCCTGATAGCGTTCAGCCTCTGGGGGGTCGTCAGGATGATATCCCAGGAGGTATAGCACAATTCAGGATTCATGTCTCCCAGGTAGGGTATGGCATCCCGATGGGCTACAACGGCAGAATGTCCGAGCCGGCGGAGTTCATTGAGCAGAGAGAGCGGATTAGTACCCCGTGCAAAGAGTTCCGGCTTGGGCCTGAAGCGGATTCGGTAGGTAACCACCTTTTCCGGTTTTATGCCGGCAGAGGTACCCTGCTGCTTTGTCTGTTCTGGTTTTTTAAGATTCTGTTTCTTTTTTTCCTGCTTTTCGCCAACGGCAGGGGCAAAATTCTTTAACAATGCCAGGATTGTCTCCGGCTTCTTCTGATCCACCCGCTGACCGTGCTCCTGGGCTGTGAGCATTTCCCGTATGAGATCGCGCGAGTTGAGAGCGATATCGATGAGGTCCTGGGAGACCTTCATCTCTCCGGTCCGAACAAGATCAAATACGGTCTCCAGCTCATGGGCAAAGGCCGAAACGTCATCAAATCCGAACATGGCTCCTGACCCTTTGATCGTATGGATGGCGCGGAAAACACGGTCTACCAGATGCTCGTCACCGGGAAGCTCTTCGAGTTCAATGAGCGCGGCTTCGAGCTCAACGAGGAGCTCTTGGGCTTCTTCCCGGAAGACATCTTTATGCTTGTCAGAGTTTTTGCTCATGGAAGAACTTTTTTAACAACCGCAATGAGCTGTTCCGGCTTAAATGGCTTAACGATCCATCCTGTTGCGCCTGCCTGTCTTCCTTCCTGTTTCTTTCCTTCCTGGGACTCGGTGGTAAGCATGATGATGGGAATAAATTTCAGGATTGGGTTAGCTCTGATTTCACGAATCAGTTCGATGCCGTCAAGGTTCGGCATGTTGAGGTCCGCGATGACCATGTGTATCCGCCCTGCGGCAAGCTTTGCAAGGGCATCCTTTCCGTCCACTGCCTCGATCACGTCATACCCTGCGTCCTTGAGGGTAAAACTGACCATCTGCCGGATACTCGGTGAATCGTCGACGGTCATGATCGTCTTACTCATGCTTCTGCACCTCCTGTCTGCTCTCAGAATAATTCAACATTGTCTCCGAACAGTTGCCTCTCCTTTTTTTTCATTCTACTGGCGAGCCGTACCATCGCATCGTCTGCCATAGCCTTCATCTTTTCCTGCTCGATGAGTTCCTGATCCGTGTGAATGTCGCGCTGCCGCTCCATGGTGTACCGTTTCCTGATGTTTTCAATCAACACCATGCTCCCCCGGGGATCAAGCTGCTTGCTCTCCTTCTCAGCGAACGCTGCCGCAGAATCGAGATCCGATATTGCCATGTCCAGCACGGACGCAACAGAGGTATGGATTCTTATCCCTGAG
>JBLNHB010000117.1:0-4514 GCA_050268805.1 bacterium
GCGCTTTCAACAAGTGCACAGGCATCCATTCTGCTCGATAAGGTCGTTGCGATCATCGACAGGGAGGTAATTACCTGGAGCGAATTGTACCGTGCAATGAGTTTCGAATACGAGTCAAAAACGCGGGGAATGGGGCCAGAGGAAAAGAAGAACTATTTTGAATCCCAGCAGGAGAGTTTCCTCGAGAAGCTCATTACCATGCGCCTGCTCGTTGCAGAGGCTAAAAAGATGGGATTCTCTGTTTCCGACGCCGAAGCAAAAGCTGCGATTAGTGATATCAGATCGCAATACAATCTGAGCGAAGACCAGTTCCGTGAGGTGCTGAAGCGGGAAGGGTTCGAATACAACGACTATGCAAAAAGAATACAGGAACAGATTCTCATCAACAAGATCATCAACGTCGAGGTGAGAAATAAAATTGTTGTCTCTGACGACGAAATAGACATATATATGGACAGTCATAAGGATGAATTACCATTAGATCTTATTTTTAAATTGGCTGAAATTCATTTCAGGAAACCCGGGAATGTGGATGAGAGAAGCGAAATACAAGATCTCATTAACCAGGTCTCTGAAAGCGTCAGCGGGGGAGGCGATTTTATGACGATTGCCCAAAGCCTCAAGGGCAATGCTCTCGTAGAAAATGTCGGGGAAAATGATTTTATCCGTTCATCGGATTTGAGGGAAGACTTCATTAAAACACTGAAAAATACCGATGAAGGCAAAATTGCACTGCCAATAGAAGCGAACGACGGTATATTTGTCTTCTTCATAGTTAAAAAAGAACTTCCAGTATCACTTGATGTTTTAAAGGATAACATAAGGAAAATCGTATTGGATAAGAAGTCAGATATTTCCTACCGGCAATGGGTAAAGACCCTCAGGCAAAAAGCGTTTATAGAAATAAAACTTTGATTTTTCTTGTAAATAAACCTTGACAATTAATGGGTTACCGAATATAATTTAAAAAATACTTTAAGGAGTGCCTATGACGAAAGCTGAAATAGTGAATACACTGTTTGAAAAGATAGGTTTGCCGAAAAAGGAAGCTCAGGATGTCATAGAGCTGATATTGAATACGATGAAGGGGACCTTCGTTGAAGGTGAATCCATTAAGATATCTGGATTCGGGACATTCAATGTCCGGAAGAAATCCTCTCGGAAGGGACGCAATCCAAAGACAGGGACTGAGATCGAAATAACGCCACGGAAAGTTGTTACCTTCAGACCGAGCAACCAGCTGAAAGACGTTATAGAAGGCGTAAAATGATACGGCACCAGCAGAAAGTCAAGAAACAGAAACAGATCCCTGAAAAATTGTTTTACAAGATCGGTGAAGTTACGCGGATTACCGGGGTGGAAGCATATGTTCTCAGGTACTGGGAGACGGAGTTTCCCTTTTTAAAGCCGAGAAAGAGCCGTTCCGGTCAGAGGGTGTATGTCAAAAAGGACATCGAGCTCATCAATCAGATCAGGCAACTCCTCTACGAAGAGCGGTATACCATTGAAGGTGTGAGAAAAAGATTTGAAGAGCCAAATCTCTCCCTTGTTTCCACTAAAAAGGAGGAGAAAGCGCCACAGGTCTCTCAAGATCAGCTTCGACAGGCGCTTGCGAGAATCAAATCCGGCCTAAGAGGTATCCTGAAGCAACTTTCATAAATCGGGGCGTAGCGCAGCCTGGCTAGCGCACTCGCTTGGGGTGCGAGAGGTCGCCCGTTCAAATCGGGTCGCCCCGACCAATATTCCCATGAATCAACCACGGAGAAAGTAGTTCTTTGCTCAGATTTATTGAAACTGTGCTTGATACTCAGTTCTTTCTCTGTGATCTCCGTGGTTATGCAAGAGGGAGAGATGGCGGGGTGGACGGGGATCGAACCCGCGACCTCCGACGTGACAGGCCGGCGTTCTAACCATCTGAACTACCACCCCAGGATAAGGCAGTGAATGGTTGATAGTGACTGGTGAATCGTTGAGAAATGTTTGTGACAAATGCGCTAAGTCTCTTAATGTGCACTATTGCCAATCACCAACAACCAATCACTATCCACAGTCCTTTTGGTAGGCGGAACAGGGATCGAACCTGTGACCCCAGCCTTGTAAGGGCTGTGCTCTCCCAGCTGAGCTATCCGCCCGAATGAGATTCCTATTTAACTATATGAATCTTGTTTTTGTCAATAGAGTTACTTTAATATATAAAATTACGTTTTCCGAGAGGGATTTTTCTCGATGAAAGGCATTATCTTAGCGGGCGGAAGTGGGACGAGGCTCTACCCGATTACGAGAGGCGTTTGCAAGCAGCTCCTTCCCATTTATGACAAGCCGATGGTGTACTATCCTCTTTCCGTGCTCATGCTTTCGGGAATCAGGGATATCTTAATCATTTCCACTCCCGGTGACCTGCCGAGATTCAGGGATATCTTCGGCAGCGGATCAGACCTGGGCCTGAATTTTTCCTACAAGGAACAGCCTTACCCGAAAGGTCTTGCAGAGGCATTCATTCTCGGAGAGGATTTTATCGGCGATGATACCGTTTGTTTGGTTCTCGGAGATAATATTTTTTTCGGACACGGATTGACCGATTTGCTGAAAAAAGCTGCGTCCGATGTCGATCAACAGGGTGGTGCAACAATTTTCGGGTACTACGTAAATGACCCAGAGAGGTATGGAATTGTCGAAATCGGACAGAGCGGTAGGGTTCTCTCCATCGAGGAAAAGCCGAAGCAGCCAAAATCGAGATACGCGGTCACCGGTTTATACTTTTATGATAACGACGTCATAGCAATAGCGAAAAGCACCAAGCCGTCCGCACGGGGAGAGCTGGAAATAACCGACGTCAACAATGCATATCTGAAACGTCAACACCTGAGAGTGGAACTCTTGGGCAGAGGGTACGCCTGGCTCGACACGGGTACGCATGACAGTCTCCTCGAGGCCGGTGAATTTATCTCAACGATAGAAAAGAGACAGGGGCTCAAGATAGCATGCATAGAAGAAATAGCATATACGCTTGGGTATATCACCAGTGATGATTTGCTGCGGCTGGCGCAATCATTAAAAAATAACGGTTATGGCCAGTATCTCATGAGAATAGCAGAGCAGGGAGGAAGGGGTGCCGTTTAATTTCAAACCGCTCGACATCCCTGAAATCATACTCATCGAACCAAAAGTTTTTCACGACCCGAGGGGATTTTTTCTGGAAACCTATAAGCGTACAGATTTTACCAAAGCGGGTATCCGTGAACACTTTGTTCAGGATAATTTTTCCAGATCAATAAGAGGAACGTTGAGAGGTTTGCATTACCAAAAAAATCCCCATGCTCAGGGCAAGCTCGTGTGGTGTTCCAAGGGGAAAATATTCGATGTTGCCGTCGACATCAGAAAGAATTCTCCTGTATACGGCAAGTGGATCAGCGTCGAGCTTTCGGATGAAAATAACCTGATGGTGTATGTCCCTCCTTCATTTGCCCACGGATTTCTCGTCCTGAGTGAATCGGCTGAAGTCATGTATAAGTGTACCGCCGAATATGCTCCTGAAGCTGACCGGGGAATTCTATGGAATGATCCCGATATCAACATATCCTGGCCGACAAAGAATCCCATACTCTCCGAAAAAGACAAAAAGCATCCGTTCCTTAAGAACGCTGACAATAATTTTGCCGATTGAAGTGTCTCCGTGAAATACCTCATTACCGGAAAAAATGGACAACTCGCTCAGGAATTTGTTCGACGGTTTGAAAAAGACCGTCTTGATTATCTGGCCCTCGACAGGAATGCCCTTGATATCACGGTTGCCGAGCAGGTGAATCACCTGTTAGATTCTTACCGACCGGATGTTATAATTAATTGCGCCGCTTATAACTTAGTCGACCGGGCGGAAGAGGACAGGGAGAAGGCATCTTTGGTAAATTCTCTTGGTCCAAAAATGTTAGCCCAGGCTGCACATAAAAGGAGTGCATTTCTCGTTCATTTCAGCACTGACTATGTGTTCGATGGTACAAAAGAGGATGGTTTGTATGTTGAAGAGGATAAACCAAATCCATTGAATCATTATGGGATGACGAAACTGGCAGGAGAAATAAATATTCGAAATGAGACCGACCGTTATCTTATCTTCCGAGTGAGCTGGCTCTATGGGAGAGGAAAGCAGAACTTCATCTATAAACTGCTGGAATGGTCGAAATCAAATGAATATGTAAAAGTAGCGTATGATGAATTTTCAATCCCGACCTCTGCCGAGACCGTTGTTGACGTTGCCGTGAAGGCAATCGAACAGCGATTGACCGGTCTCTTTCACCTGACAAACAGCGGCTTCTGCTCGAGATATGAATGGGCGAAATTGATTCTTGCAACGCTCGGAATAGATAAGTTTATAAGGCCTGTTTCTATGGATACTTTCGCTCTACCGGCGAAACGACCGAAGTTTTCCGCGATGCAGAATAAGAAACTGTCCGGGCGGTTAAATACCGATATCGTTCGATGGAACGAAGCCGTGAGTTCATTTGTGGGTGAGAGGG
>JBLNHB010000118.1:0-7061 GCA_050268805.1 bacterium
AGAAGCGCGCTTGCCTTTCTTTGCGTCTTCCAGATTCGCGCGGGCCTGCGCCAGTCGCCGTTCTGCCTCGTCCCGCCCCGCTTTTTCCGGCGCACTATCCAGCGCGAAAAGCGGATCGCCCGCCTTCACCCGCGCACCCCTCTGCACATACAATTCCTTCAGCTCGCCCGGAAGGGGCGATGCGACGTACACGAACTCTCCCTCGACGTAACCCTGCACCCGGTTGGAAACCGGGCGACCGCACCCCGCAAAAATGAAGATCACGGCAATTACGCCGCCAATACGAAAAAACACTCCGCAAAAACCATGCACTGCGCCGAAGCCGGTCATCATTTCGATCTCCCTAACACGCATTATGCACAAACATGAGCAGGCGTGGTGATAAAATTTTTTGCATCGATACCTTAGGATAAACTCTTAATAAGAGTATGCTACACACCGTGTGATTCATATACCATGAAAGCGAGCTCAAGGAAATGATAATACCCATCGATTTCAATAAAATTTTGAGCCATTCCTGCTCATGAGCCCCCGAAAAAGCATGAATTATCCGGGGCTCAAAGTATAGACTACAGGAATCAGTCGTGAGAATCAATCATGGGCTTTCATGCTTTGCTTCTTCTGCGCACGCTTTCTCTTCTTCGCCTTCTGCTTCCGGACTTTCTCTCTCTTCAATGCATCGGTTGTTTTGACTCCCGAGAGCTGGGCGATGTGCTCTATCAATTCGCGCCGGGCGAGGAACCGGTTGATCGATTGGCTCCGGTCTTTCATGCATTTGACTTCGATTCCGGTTGGAACATGCTTGAGATAGACGCAGGTGGAGGTCTTGTTCACCTTCTGGCCGCCCTTGCCCGATGAGCGGATGAACTTCTCCTCAATGTCCTCCTCTCGGACATGAAGCTCCTCCATCTTCTGACGGAGCCAGCGGTTCTTCTCTTCACTCACCGCAAAGGTGGTCATCTGAATTCCAATCCAAGTATCATGTCTCTAAGGGGCTCTCCTGCGATGTTATCCCTCCGGACACGATGAACGCCATGACAGTCCCGCTGTCCGCCTGTATGGGGGTTACCTGGTCGCCGGGAACGATTATGAGATTCCCGGCAAAGTTGTACGACTGGGGAAGATAGACGGCGACCCTGTCCGGCATGCCGATGTGCGAGAGGCTTTCACAGGTCACGAATCCGACGACGCCGATATCGCTTCCCGGTACAAGGCGTACGAGGACCGGCTTGTTGAAACTCTTCTTGTCGCCCACAAAGGCGCCGACGAGGTCCTTGAGAGACACATAGATCATCTTCACCAGAGGAAGGCGGCGGAAGAGGCGGTCAACGTACCGTACCAGTCTCCTCGTGATGAAGTTGGAGGCGACAAAACCGGTCACGATGACCGTGAGGATGGTGACGATGAAGCCGAGACCGGGGATCTCGAATCTGAAGATGTGATCGATGCGGGTGAATATCCAGTAGAAAACATAGAGCGTGACGAAGAGCGGGACAAGGACGAGGAGCCCTTCCAGGAAATACCGCGAAAGTTTTTTCATGCAACCTCCTTTTGATCTCTTGAGCCGAAGCTATACAAAGAAAATCTGAGCGGGTATGGCGACAGAATTTCTTGCATCGATACCTCAGTGTAAACTCTTAACAAGAGAACGGCACACACGATGTATTCATGCATCACGAAAGCAGACCTACAAGAAATTATAATACTCTATCGATTTCAAAAAATTTTGGAACCATACCCGCTCACGAATCCCAGAGAAATGTATCAACGAGATAACGTAACCTTCCCTGCCGTCAGATGACTTCGAGGAACAGGCACTTGAGGTATTCCGTCTCGGGCATGGGGAGGAGCACCGGATGGTCGCGTGCCTGGGACCGCATCTCAAGAATTCGGACCTTCCTTCCCGCATCGCGCGCCGAAGACCGCAGCATTTCGAGAAACGTCTCCCGGTCGATATGGTAAGAGCACGATGATGTCGCGAGGAGGCCATGCTTCTTGAGCAGCTTCAGGGCATGGGCATTGATCTCCCGGTATCCCCGGAGCCCTTCCCGTATTTTCGCCTTGTTCTTCACAAAGGCGGGCGGATCGAGGACAACGAAATCATACTTTCTGTTTTCGTTGATCTGTTTTCCCAGGAACGTGAACACATTGTCCTTGAGGAATTCGCACTGCTTCTCAAGGCCGTTGAGTTCAGCGTTCCTACGGGCCTGCTCTACCGCGACATCGGATTCGTCAAGGCCGATAACATGAGATCCCCGGGCTGCCAGATGCATGCTCCATGCTCCGGCATAGCAGAAGAGGTCGAGCCCCTCGCCGCCTTCAATGAGATGGCTGAACGCTGTCCTGTTGGCCCGCTGGTCGAGGAAGAAACCTGTTTTCTGGCCGGCAAGGGGATTCACTTCAAACCGGATGCCGTCCTCCTGGATGACCGGCAGGGTATCGAGCGTTCCTCTGACGATCTTCCTCTCCCGGGGGAGCCCCTCGAGAAGCCGTGAAGAGCTGTCGTTCCTCAGAACGATGACGGACGGCGAAAAGGTTTCATCGAGAACTCCAAGAATGACCTCCGCCTGTTTCTCCATGCCGGCGGTGAGGAACTGTACTGCAAGGCAGGTGTCATACCGGTCTACGATCAGACCCGAAATGAAATCGCTCTCGCTGAAGACCACCCGGTATGCATTCGTGTTCCTGATAAACCGCTTCCGGTATTCGAGCGCATCGAGTATTCTCTTTTTAAAAAATGCCGGGGTTATCTCTTCCCTCTCATGGGTGAGTATCCGCACTGCGATGAGCGACTGGGGGTTGACGTATCCGATGCCGAGGAACACGTCCTTTTTGTCCCTGAGCTCTACGACCGTGCCCGGTTCATACTGTTTCGGGCTCGCCGTAAGTTCATTCGAGAACACCCAGAGATGGCCTTCGAGGACCCTGCTCGTGCGTTTCAGACGAATTACTTCCATAGCGATTCACCGCTTGTGATCACAATAATTGTTCCACCCTCTCCCTCGCGAGATCGGCGATCGCCTGGTAACCGTCCCCGCCTTTTCCCTTTAATCGGTCGATTTCTTCAACCGGGATCGGATGTCCGATGATCATGGTCAGTTTTACTCTCTTCGGGATCTTCCTTCCGCGCGGCATCGCTTCAAACGTTCCTTCCAGCCTGACGGGAACCATGGGCACTCTGAGTTCAGAGGACAAGATGCCGATTCCCCCGCGGAACGGCATGATCCCGCCATCCATAGAGCGTCCACCTTCGGGAAAGATGCAGAGCGATTTTTGCTCACCGAGCACGTACGCCGAGAGCGCGAGGGCCGATGCCAGATAGGAGTCGGGATCGATCGGGATGACATGGGCAACCCGGGCAAACAGCCTCATGGGCTTGCTCCGGAAATACTGCTGCGCTCCCTGGAAAAAGATATTCCTGAACACCCTGAACGGGATATGGCTTGCGATGAAGAAAGCGTCGATATAGCTCGCGTGATTGGAAAGAAGAATGAAAGGAGGTTCCGGGATTCGATCCCGGCCTTTTACCTCAGTCCCAAAATAGAGCCTGAAGATCAGAGCTATGCTACAAAGCGCGCCCCGGACGAAAAGATTCACCAGGGGATTCTGTTTCAGGCCGATCGCCTTAACCTGTTCGGGATCAGGCTTCCTGAGGAGGACGTCGCGAAAGGTCTTTCCTCCGGCGCTCAGCGGCTGCCCGCCCTGCTCGATGAGGATCCTTATTTTCTCTGCGAGCTCTGCGACGGTCTGGACATCGAGCAGAAAGGTCTCGGGCAGACTCAGGGAGAAGAGCTTCTCGATCCCCACGGCGAGTTCAATCCTCTTCAGGGAATCAATGCCGAGATCGAGCTCGAGATTATCGGAGATCTGCACCGGAATCGTAGAACCCATGACCGACTGAACTGCGCCGATGACTTTCCGCGGGACCGGACCGAGCTCCTGTTCTTCGGCCCTGCGGATCTCCCGCGTGCTTTCGCTCTGCCCGGCGATCTCTTTCATCTGGAATCTCTTGATCTTTCCGAGCCTCGTGCGGGGGAGCGGATTGGGAGAGAGCGTGAATCCATTGAGCCTCATCCATGGGGGCAGCCTGAGAGAGATCCCCTGGATGCCCCATTTCAGGGTCTCATGAATATTGGCGATCTTCTGCTGCTTCGCGTACTCAAAATCGGGAATGATCAGAGCATGGAGTGTCACCCTGCCCTCTTCCTGTTTTTCAAAGACCCCGATCTCCTTGATGAGGGGGAGCCTCTGGTACGCTTTTTCCACCTCCTCGGGATAGATGTTCTTACCCGATGACAGGACGATGACCTCCTTCTTTCTCCCGGTGATGAACAGGTATCCTTCATCATCAAGGTATCCGAGGTCACCGGACGAGAACCATCCATCTTTGAGCACCCTTTCGGTCTCGAGAGGCATACGGTAATAACCCTTCATTACCATATCTCCCCTTATGACTATTTCACCTTCTTTCGCCTGTTCCATCCCCGGTTCACGCTCGATCCTGATTTCCACTCCCTCGAGCGGCTTGCCCACCGAGCCGGCTTTTCTCTTGGTGATGGGGTTGAAGGTCACGACCGGCGATGTCTCGGTCAGTCCGTATCCCTCCAGGACGGTAAAGCCGATCGCCTCGAGCCCGCGCATCGTGTCGGGAGAGAGCCGTGCTCCGCCTGATGCCATGAACCGGAACTGCTTCCCGAACCGCTGGTGCACGGAGGAGAAGAGGACTCTCCCGATATTGAGATCGAGTTTCTCCCTGGAGAACCTCCCCATTTCGAGAAAGGTCCTGGCCAGGAGGCGGCGGGAGAAGGGCTGGGCATCGATGTTCCTGATAATCGCGCCGTAGAAGAGGTCGAGGAGCTGGGGCACTCCAAGGAGGATCGTCACCCCCGACTCTTTGATCGCATGGGTCAGATCAGGCCCCTTGAGGGAGGCTGGATAGGTGATGGTCGCGCCGATGAAAAAGGGAACGAGGAAGGTGCACATGAATGCGTAGGTGTGGTGGAGCGGGAGCACCGCCAGGACATTGTCCCTGCGCGTTACAATCTCCGCTTGTATGATCCCCTCGGCATCGCTGCAGAAATTGGCGTGGGTCAGCATGACCCCTTTCGGCACACCTGTTGTCCCCGAAGTATAGATGAGGGATGCCACATCCCCGGGTGAGACCACGGGAAATGTGAAGTCTCCCGGTCCTGCGCTCAGGGCACTATGGTATGATTCCTCATCGAAGTTGACGATCTTCTTCGCCGGAATTTCCGGTGGTTTCATTTTGGGTGCTGTCTTGCCGCTGCAGAAGACGAGCCTCGCTTCCGAGTCCTCCACGATCCGGAGGTACTCGTCGCTTCCGAGCTCTGCGTCGATGGGCACGGCAATCATCCCCAAAGAAACAATGGCAAGGTAGGCAATACACCACTCGGGCCGGTTCTCGGAATAGATCATGATCCGGTCGCCTTGTGTGCATTCACGGGAGAGGTAGCGGGCGAGCGTTTTTACATCACGGAGAATATTCTGATAGAGGATACTCCTCTTCTCTTCATCATGGAAAATGACAAAGGCCGACCTGTCGGGATAGCGCTCAACATTCTGAAAAAAAAGAGCGGGAATGGTGAGATCATTCCTGGTCACCGACTCACCTCGCCTCCTCGAATGTCCTGATGAGTATTTCGTGAATGGATTGATTGCCCGAGGCCATGATGGGAGCCGAGTAGCCCAAGCCCAGGGTTATGTCCTCAATGCTCTTGCCCGAGAGGTCGGTGACGATACCGCCCGCCTCCCGGGCAAGGAGCCATCCGCCGGCGAAATCAAAGCTCCTCGATGGAGCAGGAGCGATGAAGGCGCTTGCAGACCCGAGGCTAAGATAGGCGAGATCGAGGGCAGTCGCCCCGAGGCAGCGTGCCCGGTGAAAGAGCGACAGCGCCGGAACGATCTTCGGGATGTCTCTCCCGGGGCTCTGGGCTTCATAGAGAATGATACTGAGATCATGCTCCTGCTGGGTCCTGATCCTCCTGCCGTTCAGGAATGCGCCCTTCCCCTTTTCCGCCCAGAACTCATCACCGCTGATGAGATTCAATACATAGCTCATAAAAATGTCCCTGATCCGCTCACCCGAGGAAAGAGCGAGGGAGGTACAGAATACCGGCAGGCCTGAAATGGCGTTCTTGCTCCCGTCAATGGGATCGACAATGACCGTGATCCCTCCGCCCCTGATCTCATGTGTCCCGAACTCTTCAGATATGATGCTGAGCGGCTCGCCCAGCGCCTCGAGAGAGGAGAGAATGATCTCTTCGGCCTTTTTATCCATGGGAAATGTCTTGTCCCCCCCCGCGCCCACCTGGAGGGCGACACGGGAATCTGGGGCAAAGCGGTACCTGGGCACCATATCGAGCACCCGTCTGCCGATCGTCCTCAGATCATCAATGGTCATTTGAATACCATGCCACAGAGTTCACAGAGAGCATAGAGCTACAGAGCGTATCTCTTAACTTCTCTTTTTGAACCTTTCCCTCTGAGGCTACCTTAATTTCTCTTCCCCCTCATAGCCTTTTACCCCTTTGAGACCTCTGTGTCCTCTGTGGCAAAAGTTAATCTGGGAAGAGTTCGTGAAACAGATTCACCCGCACAAAGGAATTGGAATTGCTCGCCGGCTCCTTGGAGCTCGCGATCCCCTTGAGGACGATGTATTTGATACCGTATTGCTTCGCGGTCGCGAGGACGTCCTCGGTATCGTCTATAAAGAGGGTCATGCCCTTTTCGAATCCGAGAAATATCTGTGCATGTTCCCAGAAGCGGAGGTCCTCCTTCGGATACCCCATGTCAGCGGAAGTGATGACCTTGTCGAAGTAGTGGCCGATGGCTGTCTTTCTCATCTTGAGGGCAACAGTCTTATAGTGGGCGTTGGTCGCGAGGATGACCTTCTTCTTGTGCTTTCTGAGCAGGTCAAGGAACTCCAGGACATAGGGATGGACATCGATCAGGTGTCTGATCTGTTCCTTCAGGGCCGGGATATCGAGGCCGAGTTCCTCTGACCAGAAATCGATGTCCGTCCAGTTGAGCGTCCGCTCGTG
>JBLNHB010000119.1:0-18188 GCA_050268805.1 bacterium
TTAGGAATCCTGTGCTCTATCCTACTGAGCTAAGGGGGCAATATTTCTTATTCAGAGATTACTGAAGGAGTTCAAAGACCTTATTCACAGCGTCTGTTGCGGTTTCTGCCCTGATCACACCCTTAATATCCCAGGTATTGATCCCTACGACCGGCTTTTCCATCTGAAGAGCAAAAGCAATTTCCGAGAGCGTTCCGTATTCTCCCCCGACAGCGATAAAAGCATCGGCTGTGCGCGCAATAATAACATTTCTTCCGATACCCAGTCCAGTTGCGATCGGGATATCGATGAAGGGATTTTCACTGCCGCTGTGATCATGAGGCAATATCCCTATGGTGGTTCCGTCAGCGGCTTTTGCCCCTTGGGATGCGGACTCCATCACCCCGCCCAGTCCACCGCAGACGAGAACCGCTCCCCTCAGGGCGATCTCCTTTCCTACTTCACATGCAGTGACCAGGAGCGCCTTCGAGGCTCTCCTTCCTCCGATGACCGCGATGATTGGCCTTTTCGTAACCAAAGATTCTCTGGAAAAAAATGGTCGGGGCGACTGGATTTGAACCAGCGACCACACGGTCCCGAACCGTGTACGCTACCAGACTGCGCTACGCCCCGATTTTTAGGATCCTGTTTATCATAATGAATTTAATCCTTTTCCGCCACCCTTCCGACACTGACGATCCGGTCATCGCTCTCAACATCCATCAACCTGACGCCCTGGGTATTACTTCCGATAATGGAGATGCTCTCCGCTCTTGACCTGATCAATTTCCCGGAATTCGTTATCATGACGGTCTCGTCCTCATCCCTCACCTGGATCAATGCAACCGCGTTCCCGCCCTTCTGGGTCACCTTGATCGAAATGACCCCTTTGCCGCCGCGGCTCTGGACAGGATATTCGGCACTGTCGGTCCTCTTGCCAAAACCCTTTTCCGTCACCGTGAGGAGCGTTGTCTTCTCCTCGATCACCTCAGCGGACACAACCTCATCTCCCTTGACGAGACGTATCCCAATGACCCCTTTTGAGGTTCTTCCCGTGGGTCTTACATCTTCCTCATTGAACCGGATCGACAAGCCTCCCCTCGTGCCGATAATGAAATCGCTCTTCCCGTCAGTCTTTCTGACAGCGATCAATTCATCATCCTCCTCAATGGTGGCTGCAATGATGCCCTTCCCCCGGGGATTACTGTACTCATTCAACTCGGTCTTCTTCACCAGGCCGTTCTTCGTAAACATGACGAGAAACCCCTTGCTGAAATCCCGAACCGGTATGGCTGTAGCGACCTGCTCCCCTTCCTGGAGCTGGAGGAGGTTCACAATTGCCTTGCCCTTCGCCGCCCTCCCGGCCTCAGGCAACTGGTATATCTTGAGCCAGTAGAGCCTCCCCCGGTTGGTGAAAAAGAGCATGTAGTCATGGGTCGATCCGATATAGAGCTGCTCAACGTAATCTTCTTCCCGGGTCTCCATCCCGGTCAAGCCCTTCCCGCCCCTTCGCTGACTCCGGTATGCGGAGAGCGGATTCCTCTTTATGTACCCGTTGTGGGAAATGGTGATGACCATCTCTTCCTCGGTGATCAGGTCTTCGATCGTGATCTCTTTGATATCCGCCACGATTTCTGTCCTGCGCTCATCTCCGTACTTCTCCTTTATCTCGAGGAGCTCTTCCCTGATAATGTTCGAAACGAGTTCTTCACTTCCGAGGATCTCCTTCAATCTCTTGATCTCTTTCACCGTTTCTTTATATTCGCTGACAATTTTCTCCCGCTCAAGCCCGGTGAGCCGCTGGAGCCGCATATCGAGAATGGCCTGTGCCTGGACTTCGGTAAGGCCGAACCTTGAAATGAGCCCGCTTTTCGCCTCTTCCGGAGTCTTTGAAGCGCGGATCAGCTCGATGACCGCATCAAGATTGTCGAGGGCGATCTTCAACCCCTCAAGGATGTGGGCCCTCTGCTCAGCCTTGGCGAGCTCAAACCTTGTCCGTCGGATGACGACATCACGCCGGTGCTGAAGGAAGAGTGAGAGCATCCTCTTCAGGGTCAGGATGTGCGGCTGGCCTCCCACAAGGGCGAGCATGATAACGCCGAAGGTGGTCTCCATCTGGGTGTGTTTATAGAGATTGTTGAGAACCACCTCCGCTACCTCGCCCCTCTTCAGCTCCACGACGATCCGCACCCCTTCCCGGTCAGATTCATCCCGGAGGTCGGAGATTCCTTCGATTTTTTTCTCTCTCACGAGTTCCGCAATTTTTTCGACAAGCCGGGCCTTGTTCACCTGATAGGGAATTTGGGTTATCACAATTCTCTCCGTTCCCCGATGTTCTTTCTCGATGAAGGCTTTTGCGCGCACTTTGATGTGGCCCCTCCCATGGGTGTATGCCTCGAGGATCCCGTTGACCCCATGGATGAGCCCGCCGGTCGGAAAGTCAGGCCCTTTGATGGCTTTCATCAGGTCTTCCACCGATGCCGCGCTGTTTTCGAGCAGCATGACAAGACCGTCAATCACCTCAGACACATTATGAGGCGGGATATTGGTAGCCATGCCAACGGCGATCCCTGCCGAGCCATTGATAATGAGATTCGGAACCCGGGACGGCAGAACAGCAGGTTCCTGCGTCGTCTGATCAAAGTTATCGATAAAATCGACTGTATCCTTATCAATATCCCTCAGGAGCTCTTCGGCAAACTTCTCGAGCCGCGACTCTGTGTACCGGTATGCTGCGGCAGGGTCGCCGTCAAGAGAGCCGAAATTCCCCTGCCCGTCAATGAGGGGATACCTCATGTTGAAATCCTGGGCGAGTCTCACGAGCGCATCATAGACTGCGGAATCTCCGTGGGGGTGGTATTTTTTGAGCACTTCGCCGACAACGCCGGCGCACTTGGAGTATTTCTTTCCCGGAAGAAGACCTTCCCTGAACATGGCATAGAGAATCCTTCTCTGGACCGGTTTAAGGCCGTCGCGCACCTCAGGCAGCGCCCTGCCGATGATCACACTCATGGCGTAATCGAGATAGCTCACCTTCATCTCATCTTCAATATTTATTGATACCTTTGCCATTGTTCTCCTGATATAGGCTTTTTGTGCATGAAACAGAGAATCAATTTTACCATATCGGCAAATAGACGGGCAATGGATTTATCTGGTAGAATATATTGGTTTTGTTATTTTCTCCGTGATATGCGATACCGTTTCTGAATATCATCTATACAGGTAGTTATTGAACATGAAAAAATTCATCAATTGGCTCCTCTACCCGGAGAGCCTTCTGCGGCTTGCCCTCAGCCTCTCCTTTCCCCTGCTCATCGTTCTCGTCATCCTCGTATTTACCATGATCAGGTGGGAGAAGAAGAGCCTGGAAGACATCCAGACAGGAAACCTGAAAGAGATTTCCCAGGCTTTTTACAATCACATCCTCGCGACCGATATCTGGCGCCAGAGCCACGGAGGCGTTTTTATCGAAGCTGTTCAGCATTCCGGCCAGCAGATGTCACAAAAGCCCCTTTCCATTATGGGGCGGGAGTTCGTGAAAATTGACCCGGCACTCGTAACAAACCAGATTCTTGAGCTCCTCGACAAACGAGGCGCCTACCGTTTTCATATCACGTCCCTCCAGCCGGTCACCCAGGCGAGCATCCCGGATCCATGGGAGTTCAATGCTCTCCGGGAATTCAATAGCGGAAAAACGGAAGTGACCACGGTGCTCGAAGTCAATACCGCGAGGTATTTCCGGCACATCGTCCCCCTGAGGCTTGATGATCGGTGCGTTCAGTGCCACAAACCTGCAGGCCTGTACAGCCCGGATATGATCATCGGGGGGCTCAGCATCATTATTCCCATGGAAACAACGGACAGGCTCTTCGCAGCACAGACCAAGCGGTCTGCGCTCTCTTTTGCGGGGTTCGGCATAGTGCTTATCGTATTTATTCTTCCTCTTACCCTCTATTTCTCCCACCGGATCACTTCGCTGTTCAAGGAAAAGACTGCGCAGCAGGAGATGCTGAAGAAACTCTATGCCCAGCTCAGCCAGCTCTCGGCACGCGACCAGGCGATTCTCGCAAGCATCGTTGACGGTATAGCAATTATCAACGAAGCCGGTGTTATTGAGAGCGTCAATGCCGCCTTTGCCGCGATGACCGGCGTCCAGCAGGAAGCCCTCAAGGGTGTGCAGGTTGCTGCATTAAAGGAGCCCCTTGTCCTGGGGGAGATCTTTACCTGCAATTCTCACTGTGAAATTCAGTTCAAGAACAGGATCTATATTGTCACGGAAGTCCCTATCCCCGATAAAACCGACCAGGGTCTCATCTGCACACTCCGGATCGTCCATGATGCAACCGACGAGAAACTTTCCGCTGCAATGGAACTCGCGGGGACTGCCGCCCACGAAGTCCGTCAGCCGCTTGCCATTCTGGTGAGCATGATGGATATGATCCGTGAAGACATAAAGACCGGCCAGGATTTTTCCAAGAAGATCCCTATCTTCGAGCAGCAATTGACGAGGATCAATGACATCATCGCCAAAATGCTGAACATCACGCGTTACCAGACAAAACCGTATACCGATGAAACGAAAATCTTCGATCTCGGATGACTGCGGCTGCTTCAGGTTGAGGAGATATCAACGATGCGCTCTTGTGCCGTCTGGATGATACGCCTGTTGATTTCTCCGCTATCCCCGATCCCGGTAATGTCAACCCAGTGAATTCCCTCCTCCTTCCTGAACCAGGTATACTGCCGCTTCGCGTACCGTCTCGATTCACGTTTCACGAGCGCTCTGGTTTCCTCCAGGCTCTGCTCCCCGAGCAGATAGCGGGAAACTTCTTTGTAGCCGATCGCCTGCATCGCCGTATAACAGGGGTGCAGCTCCATGACCCTCTGCACTTCCTGAACAAGCCCGGCGGTGAACATTCGGTCAACCCGGTCTTCGATCCTGCCGTAAAGCTCTCTCCTCTCCCTCGTGAGCCCAATTTTGATGAATTCGCCCGCAAGCGGGATCGTGAGCTTTCTCTGGAGTTCGGAAATGGTCCTCTGCGCTTTGGTCTGCACCTCGAGCGCGCGAACAATGCGCCTGACGTCATTCGGCGTTATCCGTTCCGCCGCATCCGGATCAAGCTCCTTGAGCCGCTCATAGAGGACTCCCTTCTTTTCATCCTCCAGGGCAAGCAGTTCCTTCCGGAGTGATGGGTCGGCATCAGGCGCTGCAAAAAGCCCTTTTGTCACTGCTTTGATATAAAGTCCGGTGCCGCCGACAATGACAGGGATCCGTTTTCTCTGGTGCAGCCGCTCGATGATCGGTATGACTGCCTCCCTGTATTTCCCGGCGCTGAACGGAGTGGATGGATCAACGATATTAACCATATGGTGCTTGACCATCCTCAGTTGCTCAGGAGAGGGCTTGGCGGTTCCGATGTCCATGAACCGGTAGACCTGCATGGAATCGGCACTGATGATCTCGGTATCGAGATGGAGCGCCAGACGGATCGCTGCATCCGTCTTCCCGACGCCGGTCGGTCCGATAACGACAAGCACTCTTGGCAAAGAATGTATCTGCACCGTACTTCCGGGTGATCCTGTCCCGGGTTACTTGTAGAATTTCGTCACCCTCTCCAGGAGGGTCTGCCTGTCAGCTCGGTATGAGATGTCGGTCTCCTCATCATCGGAACGGGCTGCGCCGCCCAGCGATAGGGGATCACGGCAATCGAGCCGCGCGAGCACATTGGGGGCATCGAGAAACCTTGACACCTTGTTGAACTGATATATCCCCCCCCTCATCCCTTCATGGTGGAGAGTGAGGAAGAGTCTGTTCTTCGCCCTCGTGACGGCCACATAGAACAACCGCTGTTCCTCCTCGATGTCATCCTCATGGTCGAGGGCAAACGTTATCGGCAACACCCCTTCCATGAGGCCCGCGATAAAAACCGAATCCCATTCCAGGCCTTTTGCAGAATGGATCGTCGAGAGGACGAGCGGTCTCTCTTCTTCCTTGGTCTCGGGCTCGACCCGCCACACACCCCGCTCCGGCGGTTCAACCGCAAAATCGTCGAGGAGCTCATCGAGTGAATCATACCTCATCGAAATCTGCCGCAAAGCCTCGAGGTCATTCATCCGCACATGCCAGTCATCATAGGTATCCCTGAGGAGAGGGAGATAATACTCGAGCATGATCCCGAATTTTTCCCCTACATCCACGTGCTCCCCACTCGCACGGCCAAGCGCCCTCTGGAGCTGACCCAGTTTCTCGGAAAATGCATGTCCCTTGGAGTATTTCGCGAAGGGTCCCTTCACCATGTCCTCGAGTGAAGAACTCCTCGTGAATTCATCGGTGAGCGTTGCCGCTGTCTTCGGCCCTATCCGTTCAATGAGCATCAAGACCCGGTTCCAGGCGAGCTCGTCTTTCGGATTATTGATAATCTTCAGATGCGCCATCAGGTCCTTCACATGGGCGGTCTCATAGAACTTCAGCCCCCCGTAGGTTTCATAGGGAATATTCCTCCTGCTCAGCTCCGACTGGAGCGGAATGGAAAGGTACATGGAGCGGAACAAAATGCTTTGGTGGTGCAGGGGCACGCCTTCGTCAAGGTGAACCTTGATGGTATCGGCTATCCATTCGGCTTCCTCATAGGCATCCTTGAAGAAGAGCAGACCGGGCCTCTCCCCGCTCTGTTTCTTTGCGGAGTTCAGGCACTTCGAATACTTGTTCTTCATGTTTTCGAGGACAGCATTCGCGACATCGAGGATCGGCTGGCTGCTGCGGTAATTCTCTTCCAATTTTATGATGGTGCATTCAGGGAACCTCCGGGGAAACGCCATGATGTTTTCATGAGAAGCTCCCCGGAAACCGTAAATGCTCTGGGCATCATCGCCGACAGCCATGATATTCCGGTGCTCCTCTGCCAGGAGGCACGCTACCTCCCCCTGGAGAGCGTTCACATCCTGATATTCGTCGACCATGATATGGCGGTATCTCCGGCCAAGTCGTTCCCGGATCTCCTTATGATCGAGGAGAAGCCTCAGAAAGAGGAGGAGGTCGTCATAATCGAGATAGTTTTTTGCTATCTTATATGCGGTAAATTCGTCTCTCAGTTTTTCAATCTCGGGGACGTATTCGCCGAAGTGGGGGTAGTCCTTCCCGATGACCTCGCCGATCGTGGTGCTCTTGTTCGTTGCCATACTGATGATCGCCCGCAGGGTGTTCTTCTTGGGAAACCGCTTCTTTCCTTCAAAGAGGTTCAGCCGCGAAGCGCACCGGTGAACTGCCTCCTCGGCATCGCTCTCGTCGAGGACCGTGAACGCTTCGGCGAGGCCGATCACTTTGGCGTATCGCTTCAGGGTCTTGTACGCAAAGGAATGAAACGTCCCGCCCTCGACATTCCTGCATTCCGGATTGTGTCGCGAAGCGCGGGAAATCATCTCGCGGGCCGCCTTCCGGGTAAAGGTCAGGAGGAGGATAGAATCCGGATGGATCTTGCTCTGAACCAGATTCAATACCCGGTATTCGATTACCCTCGTCTTTCCGCTCCCTGCGCCTGCAATCACGAGGACCGGTCCGTTGATCGCAGTGACCGCCTGGAACTGGGAAGGATTCAGCTTCTTCGCGATGTCGATCATGCTGTTATTGTAGAACATGCGTGGTGAAATTGTCAGAGAGAGCTGTTATGTCCGCCCAAACAGTTTTTTCAGGTCGTCGTACGAGAAATAGATGCGCGTCGGCCGCCCGTGGGGACAGTGGCGGGGGTCATCGGCAGCGTCGAGGTCCCTGATGAGCTTCTTCAGTTGATCCGTACCGAGGATTCTTCTGCCCCGGACCGAGCTGTGGCAGGCGATGCTCCTGGCGATCGTATCCTTGATGAGAGCTACCGGCGAGTTTTCCGTAATGTCCATGATCTTCAGAGCCAGATCAGAGAGGAGCCCGTCAAGCGATGATTCATCGATGGCACCGGGCAGGGTCCTCACGATCACCGTATTCCCGCCGAAATCATCGATCTCGATCTCCATGCCGTTCAACGTATCCTTATGCGCAAGGATAACGGCATATTCTTTCGGATTGAGCCGAACCTGACGGGGGAAGAGGAGCCGGTACGAGTCAAGCCCGATGCTCTTCCTGAGCCGCTCGTACAGAACTCTCTCGTGCGCAGCGTGGTGGTCCATGATGCAGAGCCGTGCGCCCTCAAGAAAAGCGACAAAAACATCACCGAGGTACATGTATTGCCGGTCAGTTTCATAGGACAGCTCTCCCGCATCCGCGATGCCGTGTTCACTGGGTACAGACTCTATCCGCTCGTATCTCCCGCCACGGACAGGGAGCGATGCTCCCGGGTATATGCCTGCCGAGATTTCACCGTGCTCATCGGATTGCTCCTGTCCGGCTTTCTCAGCTCTGAGGGTAGTTCGTATCGTTTCAAGAAATCCATCGTATATTTCCTCGCGGTCGAGAAACCGGATTTCCCTCTTCGCGGGATGCACATTCACATCGATCCTCGACGGGTCGATCCGTAGGTGCAGGAAGAAAATCGGATGGTCTTCCCGGGCAATGAAATCCTCATAAGCCTTGTAGATCGCATGCCTGAGCGCAACGTCGGCAACCGGTCTCCTGTTCACAAACAGAAACTGCTGGCCCCGCGTTTTCCGAACATTTCCCCGTTTCGAGATGAATCCTTCCATCTGTATCCCTGTTTTTTCATCCCGCACGCTCACCCCGATGAGTCCCTCGAGGAAATCGATTCCATAGATCTGCATGATCCTCTCTTTCATGTCCGCTGCCCTGTGGAGATCGAGAATCTCCCTCCCGTCGGCAATGAGCCGGAACCTGATCGGGTGGTGTATGAGCGATGCCTTGGTCACGACATCGATACAATGTACCAGCTCTGTATGATCGGTCCTGAGGAATTTCTTTCTCACCGGCATGTTGAAGAAGAGGTCTCTCACCTCGATTTTTGTGCCGATGGCCGATATCTCCTGGACGGAGATACGTTCTCCACCCGCAGACTCAACTGCAGTCCCGACCCGTGACCCCCTCGGGGCGGTGGAGAGCCTCACTCTTGATACCGCTGCGACGGAAGAGAGCGCCTCTCCCCTGAAGCCCATCGTGGTAATGCTGAATAAATCGGATTCCGTATTCAGTTTGCTCGTCGCGTACCGCTCGGTGCAGAGCCGGGCATCTTCCTGGTCCATCCCGATACCGTCGTCGCTGACGGTGATCAGCCGTTTCCCGCCCCTCAGGACCTCAACATGAATATCGCTACTCTCAGCATCGAGTGAGTTCTCGATGAGCTCTTTTACCACCGATGCCGGCCGCTCGATGACTTCGCCGGCAGCAATGATATTTTTTACGGTTTCAGGTAATCGGTGTATTCTGGGCATTGATCCCGGACCCTCGCGGACGATGCTGTCCTCCCGCTGAAGCGTGCTGTATTATACCCTAAAAATCCTGCTCAGAATGATAATATAGAAAATACCGTATACGGGAGGAAGGGAATGAGTGTGAAAGATTTTGTGAAGATGAAAGCTCTTGAAGCGAAAGAGAGCGCACAACTGCTCTCGAAGGCGCCCGCAGACCAGAAAAACAAGGCGCTCGCTCTGATGGCCCAGGCCCTGCGTGATGCGTCATCGCTCCTCATTGCAGAAAACAAGAAAGATATTCATGAAGCGAAGGGGAAAGGGCTCTCCGCTGCCTTGATTGACCGCCTCACGCTCACGCCGAAGAGAATCGATGAAATGGCTCAGGGCCTGACTGAGGTTATACAGCTGCCTGATCCGGTCGGCGAAATCACGAGAATGTGGCAGAGGCCGAACGGGTTGATTGTCGGCAGAATGCGCGTCCCCATCGGCGTCATCGGCATTATCTACGAGTCAAGGCCGAATGTCACGGCGGATGCGTCGGGTCTCTGTCTCAAGGCTGGAAATGCGGTCGTCCTCCGGGGCGGTTCGGAGGCGATCTCTGCAAACAGGGCTATCGTGAATCTCCTGAGAGCCGGAGCCGAGGCAGCGGGTCTTCCCGGAGGAGTCATCACCTTCCTCGATACCCCTGACCGAGACGCTGTTATGGAGATGCTCAAGCTCGAGGGAACCATCGACCTGATAATCCCCCGAGGCGGCGAGGGACTCATCAGAGCAGTGACAGAGAACTCCCGGATCCCTGTTTTAAAGCACTACAAGGGCGTCTGCCACGTATTCGTCGACAGGGATGCGGACCTCGCCATGGCAGAGGAGATCTGCTTCAATGCAAAAGTTCAGAGACCCGGGACCTGCAATGCCATGGAGACCATGCTCGTTGACAGGCAGATCGCCAAGGCATTCATCCCCGGCATGATCAAAAGATTCAGGCAAGCCGGCGTAACCATGAAAGGCTGCCCTGAAACAAGGAACTTAGCCCCCGATATTCAAGAGGTATCAGAAGAGGACTATCACCGCGAATACCTTGACCTGATTCTCAACGTCCGGATCGTGAGTGATATAGATGAGGCAATAAAACACATAGCAACATACAGCTCGGCCCATTCTGATGCGATCGTTACGGGGAACTATGCTAAATCGCTTCGCTTTCTGAGGGAGGTCGATTCCTCTGCGGTATTCGTGAACGCATCAACGCGGTTCAATGACGGCTTCCAGTTTGGCCTTGGCGCAGAGATCGGCATTTCGACCGACAAGATCCATGCCCGCGGTCCGATGGGCCTCGAAGAATTGACCTGCACGAAATTTATCGTGTTTGGAAACGGACAGTTACGGCAGTAATTCTGAAAGGGTTATACTCCCGCTGCATGCACAGAGAAGCACGCTTTTTCCTTGACCTCTCATCATATAGAAGCATAGAATAAATGGCTATGGTGGGCAGTCGCAGAATTGAACTGCGGACACCGGGTTTTTCAGACCCGTGCTCTACCAACTGAGCTAACTGCCCGTGTAGAGAACTATAAAATTACAATGATCCATATGTCAAGATTTGAAGAAAAACAGCTTGGCCCCGTGCCTCTTTCCCTCATTTCTTTTGTTTCTGGCATTACCCTTTCGTTTGCATTTCCCCAGCATGATCTGTTCTTCCTCGCCTGGTTCGGGATGGTCCCCTTTCTCTGGGGGCTCACCCTTTGTACGGAGAAAGATGCGTTTGGAGCAGGTATCGTGTTCGGAATATCCTTTTTCTTCGGGACCCAGTATTGGATTTCCCATTCGATACATCATTACGGCAATCTCAATTACGTCCTCAGCGTCCTCATCGTAGGGCTCCTCAGCCTGTATGAGTCCCTCTATACCGCCCTCTTTGCCTTTTTAACCAATCAGGTGGCGAGAAAGACCCGCCTTCCCCTTGTGTTCTTTGCTCCTGCGCTCTGGGTATGCCTCGAGTTTGCCCGGGGATATCTCATCACGGGATTCCCCTGGTCTTTTGTCGCCCATTCCCAGTATCGGATGATCCCGCTTATTCAGATCGCCGACATAACCGGAGCATACGGTATATCCTTCTTGGTCGTAGCGGCAAACAGCATAATTGTGGATTTTTTCGTTATGAACCGAAGAAGAAGAAAGATTCCTCTCTACCCTGCAATACCGACATATTTCGGCGCTTTCCTCCTCTTCATCGTTCTGGTCGGGTCTCTGGCATACGGATTCCACCGGACGCAGGAAAAACCATCAGGCGCGAAGATCAAGGTTGCCATCATCCAGGGCAATATAGAGCAGGATAAAAAGTGGGATCCCCTTTACCAGTCTTCTGTCCTTAGTACCTATCTTTCGCTCACCAAAGAACGAACCGGGGAGAGACCCGATCTGATTGTATGGCCCGAGACCGCAGTCCCCTTCTTTTTCAATACGGACAGAGAGTTTACCTCCAAGCTTATCGCATTTCAGGAAGAAAATCAGATCCCCCTCTTCTTCGGGAGTGTTATGGTAAAGTCATTGACATCCGGAAAATACAGGCTCACCAACAGCGCGATTCTCCTCGACAGGAATGGAAATACCGCTTATACGTATGATAAAATACATTTGGTTCCTTTCGGGGAATATGTACCGTTACGGAGCGTTTTTTTCTTTGTCGATAAACTCGTTGAAGGGGTAGGAGATTACATCCCCGGCAATGATTATAGATCTGCCCATGCCCCCTTTGGTCAGTTCGCGACTGCGATCTGTTATGAACTGATTTTCCCGTCCCTCATCAGAAACTATTTTATGACGGGCGGGGATTTTCTCATAACAATAACGAATGACGCGTGGTTTGGAAAGACCTCTGGTCCGTATCAACATTTTACCGCAGGGGTATTCAGGGCAATTGAGAACAGGAAACCGGTTATTAGGGCTGCCAATACAGGTGTTTCCGGGTTTATCGATAGTCATGGAAGAATAATTAAGAAAACTGATCTTTTCAAGCAGCAGGTGGTAAGCGCAGCGGTAGTAGAGAATCCCAAAATTACGTTCTATACGAAGTATGGAGATATCTTTATTTACCTCTGCCTTTTATTGGTTGCGATCATCCTTGTGAATATGATGTTTCATAGTAAACCACATTTTGGAGGCAAACGATGGTAGTCAGTGCCGAAATAAGAGAAGAGCTTCAGCTCATGAAGAAGAAAATTGATGAGTTAAGAGGGTATCTTTGAATTAGATACAAAGAGATCGGAGATAGAGGAAATACAGAACCAGCTGTCGCAGGAAGAAATCTGGAAAGAACACGGTAAAGTACAGTCTCTCCAAAAAAGGAAGTCAGAGCTCGGGAACATCATCGAGCCATTTGACAGAATCGCTGAAAAAGAGCGCTACTTGGAGCAGTCTCTCGAAATTCTTGATGAAGAGGAAGGCACTCTTTTTGTCAGCGAGATAACGCAGGAATTAAAACATCTTTCTTCCGAGATAGAACGGCTTGAGCTGAAGTATCTTCTCGCGGGTCCCCTTGATAGTAATAACGCCATCGTTGAAATCCACCCCGGTGCTGGCGGTACGGAAAGTCAGGATTGGGCCCAAATGCTCCTCAGAATGTATCTGAAATGGGTCGAAAAAAACGGTTTCAGATCAGAAATGATTGATATACTCTCTGGTGAGGAGGCTGGAATAAAGAGCGCTACCTTTACCGTGAACGGTCCTTATGCCTATGGCCTGCTCAAAGGAGAAGCTGGTATTCACAGGCTCGTCCGGATATCTCCCTTTGATGCCAACAGCAGACGTCATACCTCTTTTGTTGCTGTTCTTGTCTACCCTGAAGTGGAAGAGGATATTGATATTGAAATACGGGAAGAAGACCTTAGAATAGATACGTATCGGGCTTCTGGCGCTGGCGGACAGCATGTGAACAAGACATCGTCTGCTGTACGGATAACTCATATTCCTTCAGGGGTCATTATTGCCTGTCAGAATGAGCGTTCGCAGCATAAGAATAAGGCAATGGCTTTGAAAATATTGAAGGCGCGTCTCTATGATTTGAAAATGAAGGAGATGGAAAAGAAGCTGGATGGTATTAAAGGAGAGAAAAAGGAAATAGCCTGGGGAAGTCAAATTAGGTCATATGTGCTTCATCCCTACCGGATGATAAAAGATCATAGAACAGGTGTAGAGGTTGGAAATGTGGATCCTGTTCTTGATGGAGATATTGGTATGTTTCTTCAGGCCTATTTGAAGAGTAAAAGGAAACAGAAGAAATAGAATGAGGGTGCTCTGTATCTATTAATTAAGGTGTTTTAGTAGTAGTCATAGTGTACTGTGAAAAAGTCAGTGGCATAGTGAACTAATTGACATATAAATGAAAATGCTGTTTATATTTGTGGGGGTAATAGGGATAATTTATAAAGATTTTGAACAATTATTCCTCAAGGCGAAGTATTGAACATGTTATAAACGCTTTCCTTGTGTTGAGTAAACAGATTGGCTATAATGTATAGCCTGCCTTAGAGAAAGTTATTAACAATTGTTAATAATCTGTTAAAAACAGGGGTTATGGACATCGAAGAAATCTGGAACAAGAGCCGTTTGGTCATCGAAAAACGTGTCGGCGACGCGGTCTTCGAACTCTGGTTCAAGCCGATTGTGGTGAAGAGCATTCGGGAGGACATCCTGACCCTCGAGGTGCCAAACAGGTTCTACCAGGAATGGATCGAGGATAATTATCCCGACATTATTCCGACCGTCATTGATGAGGTATCAGGGAAGAATTTCAAGTTGAAGTATAAAACTTCGGAAGAGCAAGATAAAGCCGTTGAAAAGATACAGAAAAAACTCTCAAACCGGCGCCAGCGGCTTGCGAGCAAGGGGATTTACCTGAACCCCAAGTATACATTCGAGTCGTTTGTTGTAGGGCCGAGCAACCAGTTTGCCCAGGCCGCAGCTCTGGCAGTAAGCGAATCAATTGGGAAAGCATACAACCCCCTCTTCATCTATGGAGGGGTAGGGCTCGGGAAGACACATCTGATCAATGCGGTAGGGAACAGGACGATTGACGAGAGGCCGGAGTTATCGGTCATTTATGTGTCCGCTGAGCAGTTTACCAATGAGGTTGTTTCCGCGATCCGTCACGAGCGCATGGGTGAATTCAAGGAAAAATTCAGGAATGTCGACCTTCATTTACTCGATGATGTCCAGTTTATCGCTGGCAAGGAAAGAACGCAGGACGAATTTTTTCATACCTTTAATGCACTGTATGACAAACAGAAGCAGATTGTGATATCAAGTGACCGTCCACCCAAGGAAATATCGGCGATTACCGACAGGCTGAAATCACGGTTCGCCATGGGCCTCATTGCAGACATCCAGCCTCCCGAGACAGAGGTGAAAGTCGCCATCCTCCAGAAGAAGGCTGACGCGGAAAAGATCAAGCTTGATGAGGAGGTTGCCTATTTCCTGGCAACACGGATACGGTCGAACATACGGGAACTCGAAGGATGCCTGATAAAACTTGCGGCTCACTCGGCCCTGACAGGGCTGCGGATCGACCTTACGATGGCGAAGCATGTTTTAAAAGACATTATCCGGGATGATGAAAAGCCGGTCACTGTGGATCAGATCCAGAAGACCGTGTGCGATTTTTTCGGCATCAAACACCAGGAGCTTAAGGCAAAGAAGAGGACGAAGGAGATCGCGACCCCCCGACAGGTGGCGATGTACCTTTCAAAACGGTTGACAGAGCTCTCACTCAGTGATATCGGGAAGGCTTTCGGGGGAAAGGATCATGCTACCGTCATATATGCTTGCAGACAGATCGGTGACAGGATGAAAAAAGATGAATCATTCAACCGGATTGTTGAAAACCTTATGGGCAGATTAAAACCGTGAAGGAGGGTCGTATGAAGATAACCGTTTCGAAAGAGCAACTGCTGGAAAAACTGTCTGACATCCAGTCGATCGTTGAGAAGAAGACAACGATGCAGATCCTAAGCCATTTTCTTCTGCAGGTCGCCAAAAAAAGAACCGAAATTTCTGCAACCGATCTCGAAACAGCGATACGGGAACCACTCAATGTCGAAAAGGTCGAGGCTGAGGGCAGCATCTGCATCCCGGCACGGAAACTCTTCGAAATCGTCAAGGAACTCGACGGCATGATAAGCCTTTCCACCGATGACGGGGACTGGCTGAGAGTTAAGGCCGGAGCGAGCAATTTCAGGCTCGCCTGCCTCAGCGCGGACGAGTTCCCGAAGTGGCCGGTTATGGAGGATGTCCAGAAAATCGTCCTCAAAGCACCTGTGCTCATGACGATGATCGAAAAGACCCTCTATTCAGCCGGGGAGAGCGACACCCGGTACACCCTGAACGGCCTCCTCTTTCATTTGAAGCCGCAGGAAAAGAAACTGGTTGTTGTCGGCACTGATGGTCATCGTCTCGCGGCAATCAAGAATACATTGGAATCCCCGGTGCAAGGTGATATGAAAGTGATCGTACCGCGGAAGGCGGCGAGCGAATTGAGGAAGTTTCTGGGCAACCAGGAGAACGAGATAGCATTCTCCATTGGGAAGAACCATATCGAGTTTGACATCGGCGAGATCAAGTTCCTGACAAGGCTCATCGAGGGTACCTACCCGAATTATGAACAGGTGATCCCTGCGGGGAACAGCAAGAAAGTGACGGTCGACAAGAATGCCTTCATGAAAGCACTTCGGAGAGCGTCCATCATGAGCAGGGAGCGGAGTAATGCAGTCAAAGTCGATATCAAACAGGGACAAATCACCGTTTCCGCCTCGAATCCGGACCTCGGTGAGGCCAAGGATGAGATCAGCAGCGGGTATGACGGCGAGGAAATCACGCTCGGGTTCAATGCCCGGTATCTCCTCGATACGCTCGCAGCCGTGGATTCGGCCGATATCCTCATGGAACTCCAGGACCCTTTGAGCCCGGCACTCATCAAGGAGAACGGGTCCGAGGACTATCTCTGTGTCATCATGCCGATGAGAACATGATCAATAATCGTTAGGTGCTAAGGAGCATTGATGGAAGAAGAAAAGACATCAGCCGAATCTGAATACGGAGCAGACGACATCAAGATACTGAAAGGCCTCGAGGGCGTCAGGACCCGGCCGGCCATGTATATCGGTTCCACGGGGGTCGAAGGATTGCACCACCTCGTCTATGAAGTGGTGGACAACAGCGTCGACGAAGCCCTCGCCGGATTCTGCGACAAGATCGAGGTAACGATCCACCTCGACGGAAGTGTGACGGTTATCGATAACGGCAGAGGCATCCCGACTCATGTCCATCCCCAGGATCCCAAGGGGAGGACAGCAGCAGAAATCGTCATGACCGAACTGCATGCCGGCGGGAAGTTCGATTCGAAGGCGTACAAGATCTCCGGAGGGCTCCATGGCGTGGGGGTATCTGTGGTCAACGCACTCTCGGAGTGGCTCGAACTCGAGATCCGGAGAGACGGAGAAGTCTACCACCAGAGTTACGAGCGGGGAGTTCCAAAAGTCCCGCTCACCGTGATCGGAAAAACCAAGAAGAGGGGGACGAAGGTCACCTTCAAACCCGATCCCCTCGTTTTTGAATCGATGGAATTCAGCTTCGAGCTCTTGTCCCAGCGGCTCAGAGAGCTTGCCTTCCTTAACAGCGGCCTCACCATCACTATTGCCGATGAGAAGACCGACAAGAAGCAGGAATTCCATTTCGCCGGAGGCATCAAGACCTTCGTCGAAGACCTCAACAAGAACAAGGTACCGATTCATAAACACCCTGTCTACATAGCAGGCGAGAAGGATGACATTGCCGTCGAAATAGCGCTCCAGTACAATGACGGATACTCGGAGACGATCTATACATTTGCGAACAACATCAATACGCGCGAGGGCGGGACCCATCTGAGCGGGTTCAAGTCAGCCCTCACCCGGACCGCAAACAGCTATGCGAGCTCATCGGGGATACTCAAGAACGGAAAAGGGATCATTTCGGGTGATGATATCCGGGAGGGGCTCACGGCGGTCATCAGCGTCAAGCTCCCCAAGCCTCAGTTCGAGGGCCAGACCAAGATGAAGCTCGGGAACACGGATGTGAAAGGGATTGTTGAATCCATCGTGAATGATGAGCTCGGCAAGTATTTCGAAGAAAATCCGCCCACCGCACGGAAGATTGTGGAGAAGGCGATCCAGGCCTCCCGGGCGAGGGAGGCTGCACGGAAGGCCCGGGAGCTCACCCGGAGAAAAGGGGCACTTGAAGATACCGGACTTCCCGGCAAACTCGCTGATTGCTCGGAAAAGGACGCAGCCCAGAGCGAACTTTTCATTGTCGAGGGCGATTCTGCAGGGGGCTCGGCAAAGCAGGGAAGGGACAGGCGGTTTCAGGCGATCTTACCGCTCCGGGGGAAGATTCTCAATGTCGAAAAGGCACGATTCGACAAGATGCTCTCCTCCGAGGAATTGCGGATTCTCATCACCGCGCTGGGAACCGGGATCGGGGCGGGGGATTTCGATATCTCCAAGATCCGGTACCACAAGATCGTGCTCATGACCGATGCCGACGTGGACGGCGCCCATATTAGGACGCTCCTCCTCACCTTCTTCTACCGCCAGATGCCCGAGGTCATCGAGCGGGGACACCTGTATATTGCCCAGCCGCCCCTCTTTAAAGTAAAAAAGGGTAAGATGGAACGGTATATTCAGAATGAGGTGCAGCTTCAGGACATGCTCTTCGATATCGCGGCGGAAGAGATACAGATCAAGACCAAGGACAAGGAAATCAAGGGCAAGGCGCTGATTCCCCACCTCAGGAAACTCACCGCATTCGAGAAGCTGATCAGCTGGTAC